>JANOFD010000069.1:0-5984 GCA_031413455.1 Rhodobiaceae bacterium | reverse complement strand
CCGGCAACGCCGAGAACGATCGCACCGTCGAGAGCGCGAATTCCGTCCTCAAGGTCGGCGACGTGAGCTGGGTCTCGCGCGAGATAACTCGGCCCAAGACCGCGACGACAACATCGAAGCCTGGCGCCGCGCCGTCGCCGGCGAAACGCGGCTGCTCTATCTCTCGCCCGAACGCCTGATGACCGAGCGCATGCTCCAAGCGCTTGCCAAACTCGACGTGCGCCTGATCGCCATCGACGAGGCGCATTGCATCTCGCAATGGGGCCCGGCGTTTAGGCCCGAGTATCAAGCGCTCTCGCGTCTCGACACGATTTTCCCCAAAGTCCCCATCGTGGCGCTGACCGCGACCGCCGACGAGGCTACGCGCGCCGATATCGCGGCGCAATTGTTCGCCACCCAAGTCGATACCTTCGTCCTCGGCTTCGACCGCCCGAACATCAAGCTCGCGGTCGAGCCCAAGCGCGAGTGGAAAAAGCAAATGCTCGATTTCGTGAAGGCGCGCGCCGGCCAGAGCGGCATCGTCTATTGCCTGTCGCGCAAGCGCACCGAGGAAGCAGCCGCCGTACTGCTCGCCAACAACATCAAGGCGCGCCCCTATCACGCCGGCATGACGAAAGAAGCGCGCGAGGCCAACCAGAACATCTTCATGACCGAGCAAGGCCTGGTCATGACCGCGACAATCGCCTTCGGCATGGGCATCGACAAACCCGACGTGCGCTTTGTCATGCACGCTGACCTGCCGGGCAGCCTGGAGGCCTATTATCAGGAGTTCGGCCGTGCCGGGCGCGATGGTGCGCCGGCCAAAGCCCACATGTTGTTCGGTCTCGGCGACATGCGGATGCGCCGCATGTTCATTGATCAAGAGGACGCCGGCGAAGACCGCAAACGCCGCGAGCACCAACGTCTCGGCGCGCTGCTTGGCTATTGCGAAGCGGCTGGCTGCCGTCGCCAGATCCTGCTCGGCTATTTCGGCGAGCGCAAAGATGCCTGCGGCAACTGCGATGCCTGCCTCTCGCCGGTAAGCCTGACCGACGGCACAGAAGATGCGAAGAAAGTGCTCACCGCCATCCGGATAACCGGCGCCCGCTTCGGCGCGGTGCATATCGTCGATGTCCTGATGGGCTCTGCCAACGAGCGCACGCTGAAATTCGGTCACGACCGCCACGCAATCTTCGGCGCCGGCAAAAACCTCAAGCGCGAGAACTGGCAATCTCTCATCCGCCAGCTTGTCGCCGCCGAGTTCCTCGCCATCGACATGAGCGCCTATGGTGCCCTGACGATTGCCACGAACGGACAGGCCCTCCAGCGCGGCGAAGGCAGTTTCCGCTACCGTCCCGCGGGCCTCCGCAAAGCAAAAACAGGGGACACGAAACCGCTCCCCTTGACCCGGGAGACGGACGACGGTCTGCTGCACACCCTCAAACAACTTCGCCTGCGCCTCGCCAAAGAACGCCGCGTCATGGCCTATTTGATTTTCTCCGACCGCAGCCTCATCGACATGGCCGCCCGCAAACCCAAAACCCACGACGAGTTCGCCCAAATCATCGGTGTTGGGTCAGCCAAACTCAAGGAATTCGCGCAAATCTTTCTCAAGGCCATTAGCGAGTTCAATCAGGCTCGCTGACAATCAGAATACTCAAATCGCGCTTGGGCTCGAAATTCCGCCGCATCGTGACAAAACTAGTGGGTCCGGTCCTGCGCATACCGTTCATGCACAACGACACCAGATTGCCGGGCTTGCCCTTGTCGATGGTCAGCTTGAATGTGCCGATGGTGCCTTTCCAATTTGCGCCTGTCGTCAGAATATAGTCGATGAATGAAGTCCCCATGCCCTTACCGGTCTGCTTCGCCATTTTCACCCGGCGCAAGATGCCCCTGGCGCCGCGCTCGTCGAGGCAAAAGCGTTGGAACTCGGCTTTCAGGCGCGCGACACTGTGGTCGCCGTCCGTGATGATATAGGAGCCGCCCACGACCGGCTTGTAATCGTGTTCAACGTTGACAATCCGCCCGGCCGGAAACACCTGCATCCAGTGGAAAGTGTGTTGGATGGTCCAAACCGCCCACGGATTGTCGTTCGCAAAATCCGCAAGACCGCGCTTTTTCAGCGCCTGCTTGGCACCAGGCGGGAGCGCCTGAAGCTTGGTCCGGAAATCCTGACCGGGATAATCGAGAGACACGCCGTGCTGAACGAGAAATGCGGTGACATCTTCACCCTTGTAAGTCGCTTTGCGCTCCAGCTCGGGCTGCACGCTTTGTCCATCGATCTTCACGCGGAAATCGATGGGGTTGGCCGGGTTTTCCGACAATCTCCCAAAGCTGAGATCGTCGAGCTCCTCCATATTCGCCTTGGGCAATGGAAACGCGACCCGTGTGGAGATCGCGGCGGCGCTTTCGTTCCTGAACTCGTAAAGCACCCGCACCATGCCGGCGCTGATCGAAAGATCCTCGCTCAACATGCGAATATCGGCGCTCTCGCCCAGCACCAACCCGCCCGCACCCATCGCCGCAACCGAGTCATTGGCCAGCGAAGAACTCGCGCTCAGCGAAGTGATTGCAACAGCAACGCTTGCCAAAGAAATGATCCGCCGCATGAGTCCTCCGGTCTATCGTGTACGGGATCGATTGAAGTCCTTCTGGGCGCGAACCGCAACCCGCAGATCGCCCGCCCGTTCGCGCATTAAAAGAATGTTGCCGCAACTCATTCCCGCGCGGGGAGAATTACCGGCGCCGGGACTTCGTCTTGAGATCACTCTGTGCGATTTCAGCCAGGCGCACCTTCACAAGTTTCCTGATCAAGCGGGCGGGCAGGGGGCGGTCCAACGGAAACTGGATCGTGCCCTTCGAGGTCTTGTAGTCCTTCAGGTCATCCGCAAGCGCCACGATCACGCGCGCCCCCGGAAAAATACTGCAATGATCCTTGAATGCCGCATAACACACGAGCCACCGCTCGAGCCTGAACGCCGGCATTTGATAGCTGATGACTTCGCTGGCCTCCGGCACCAGCTTCTTGATCTCGGCCCGCAGTGTTTTGAGCGTCGCGCGCGCAGGTTCCGGCACGCGCGCCAGATATTCGCCAACCGTCACAGGCTTTCCCCGCTTCACTGGGGACAGCCCCCCTCAAGCCGGACGCGCTTGCCGTCGATTTCAAGATCATTGATCGTTGATGGTATCGATCTTACGCGCCCTGCGCGCAGGCCTTCAAGAATGTTTCCGCAGTCAGCGGAACTAAGCGAGCCAATCCTTGTCCAAACATTTTCCTGAGACAAACGAAAAACATTGATCGAATCATAGTCGGCGATAAGAATCTCAGCTACGCCATCGCCATCGAAATCGGCAAAAAACGCTTCACAAGTAATTCTGGCCGTAATTCGGCTCGCACAATAAACAGGAGAGTAGGCAACGCCCTGCCAGTTCTGCGTCAGGAAACTCTCAGGCAATTGTTTACCCTTGGGATAAACAACAATCCGCGCCAGCAATTCTTGTGGCGATTGTTCGGGCACCGCCAGATCTCTCACCTTTCTCGCGAGCGCGTCTTCGGCTTTTTTCGCGATGATCTGCGACTGCGGGCTGCTCTTGTCACCGGCCAGCCGCTTCAAAGCGTCAATCCCATAGCGCGCCGCGTCAAAGCGCAAGAAATTGTAGTCGAACGTGCTGGCGGAAACGATACCCGCTTTCAGCCGCCGCACCTGATCGTCCACCGCAAGTCGTGCCGGATCGCCGAGCGGCGTCAACAGGACCACAATCATCCCGACCATCACGAAGCCGGCAAGAATGTTTGTGGCTTCCAACGGGCGCATCCATCGGCCAGGCCAGAGTGCCGCAATCGCGTACCCAACCGCGTAACATGCCGCCACCGCAACGAAGGCCGAAGCCATAACGCGCTCGGGCGTCAAGCCGTGCTGGCCGATCCTCAGCCAAAGCGAATAGCCCGCGACCGCAACGATCGGCAGCAACGCCAATCCGGCAAATCGAGCGGCGATCTTCAAGATGGCGTGCGGCGCCATATCGGGATCGCCATGCTGATAGGCGGCATTGATCAACACCACGAGTGCAACGGCCGCCGCCAACAACAGAGCCGTGGCGCTTCCCGTCGCCCATAACGGTTCAAGTCCGGTGACGGGCAACGCGACAAGAAACGCCACCGCGAACAAAGTCATCACCGGCAGCAGCCACGACAGCAGCACAAGTGCCAGCGCCCGCGCTCCGTCGATCAACCCTACTCTCATGTCGCTGACATGGACCGCCAGCGCGAACACAATTGCAGAGGTCGGGTAGATGAACCAGTCGCGTTTGATGAGCTCGGACACGGCATCGATCTTGATCAGATCGAAAAGAGCAGCGCCCAAAAACAGCAACAGCCAAAACGCACCAACAAACAACAGCGACAGCGCCAACTGAACGCCGTTCTTCCACGCGATATCAAAATAGGTGCGATAATTCGCAACCAGCCTCCGGTCTTGATCGGCGGCTGCCACCAAATGATAGGCGACGAACAAAGCGCCCGCGAGAAGAAGCAAAGCAAGCCAGGTTGAGTCTCCAAACGGCACTGACTCGCGCGTCACACCGTGATCGGCCACGTACACAACACAGGCCGTGGCCAAGAAGGTCCACACGCTAAGCATGGCCACCCGCATCTGGCCCAAGCCCGTCAGCACCGTCGGCGGCACCAACGCCACAAACGCAATCAAGCTGGCAAACAGCCAGGGCTCGGTCGCGGGCCAGGCATGCGTCTCCCCCGCCTTAACCAGCAGTAACGCCGCGCACCCCTGCGCCAAACCAACCAGCAAGCGGCTGGCCCCCAGGTTCGAAGATCGTGAATCAGTTGTGTCGTCGGCGGCCATATCTCGTCCCCTCAGCGCCCGCGCAGGTTACACGGACATCCCATCGCAGCGCCACGCGGCCTTTGGTGACACACCTCACAAGTGTGGCCGGGTTCAAACCAGCCCTTGCCTCTGCCCCGCGCTTGGAAGAACATGGGTGAACGCTCCAGGAAGGACGATGATCATGGCCACCGCAGCTCTCAATCTTGGTCAACAGCAGGCACGCTCCGCCGCCTACGACATGCCGCTCGACAAGATCAACGTCAGCGATCCCGCACTGTTCCAGAACAACACTATGTGGCCTTACTTCGAACGCCTGCGCAACGAAGACCCCGTCCACTACTGCGCCGACAGCATGTTCGGCCCCTATTGGTCGGTGACGAAGTACAAAGACATCCTCAGCGTCGATACCAACCACCAGGTCTATTCATCGGAATCCGGCCTCGGCGGCATCACAATCCGCGATGCGCGCGAGGATTTCCGCCTGCCGATGTTCATCGCCATGGACCCACCCAAGCACGACGCCCAGCGCAAAGTCGTCAGCCCCATCGTGGCCCCGGAAAACCTGGAGAAACTCGAAATCACCATTCGCGAGCGTATGCAGAGCATTCTGGATTCCCTGCCGCGCAATGAAACCTTCGACTGGGTCGACCGCGTCTCGATCGAGCTGACAACGCAGATGCTTGCGACCTTGTTCGATTTCCCGTTCGAGGACCGGCGCAAGCTGACACGCTGGTCCGATGTCGCGACCTCGGTTCCCGGCGGCGGCATTGTTGCAACAGAGGACGAGCGCGAAAAGGAACTATGGGAATGCGCCGACTATTTCGCGAAATTGTGGAACGCGCGCATCAATTCCGAACCGGGCAGCGACTTGATCTCGATGCTCGCTCACGGCGAGTCAACGCGCAACATGGACCGCAAGGAATTTCTCGGCAATCTGATCCTGCTGATTGTCGGCGGCAACGACACGACGCGCAATTCCATCACCGGCGGTGTGGTCGCGCTCAACGAAAATCCGTCCGAGGTGGCCAAGCTCAAGGCAAACCCCGCCCTCATCCCGAACATGGTCTCCGAAATTATCCGTTGGCAGACGCCGCTCGCCCATATGCGCCGCACTGCGCTCGTCGACACCGAACTGGGCGGCAAGCACATCAAGAAGGGCGA
>JANOFD010000068.1:0-2064 GCA_031413455.1 Rhodobiaceae bacterium | reverse complement strand
CGAGCCCGGCTTGAAGGAAAGCGCCTTTTTCGATCCCGACAGTTACACCTTTCCGGCCGGCAGCCACATCTGTGAAGTCGAGATCGATCCGGATACCGGCGTCACCACCATTGTGAACTTCACCGCCGTGGACGACTTCGGCAATGTGATCAACCCGATGATTGTCGAAGGCCAGGTGCATGGCGGCATTGCCCAAGGGATTGGTCAGGCATTGCTTGAGCATGGGGTCTATGACCCGGAGTCAGGTCAGCTTTTGTCGGGCTCGTACATGGACTACACGATGCCACGTGCCGATGACCTGCCCAGCTATAGTCTTGGACTGACGAATACGCCCTGCCCTTCCAACCCGTTGGGCATGAAGGGATGCGGCGAAGCCGGCGCCATTGCCTCGCCTGCTGCCGTCATGAACGCCGTCACCGACGCGCTTGGTGTGAAAGAATTCAATATGCCGGCTACACCCGCGCGCGTCTGGGCCACCATTCAGCGCTCGCGCGCTGCAGCCGAATAAGGACAAACGATCATGTATCAATTCCAATACTTCCGCCCCAAATCACTCGATGAAGCCCGCAAGCTCTTTGAGAACAACGGCGATGCCAAATTTCTTGCCGGCGGACAAACCTTAATCCCGGCATTGAAACTGCGCCTCGCTCAACCGACGGCGTTGATCGACCTTGGCGCGATTGCAGGATTGAGCGGCATCAAAGCCGCTTCCGGCACGGTGACAGTCGGCGCGGGCACCACGCATTTCGACGTGGCGAATTCAGCCGATATACGAAAAGCTATTCCTGCGCTGGCGTACTTGGCGGAGCACGTCGGCGACCCGGCCGTGCGCCACATGGGAACGATTGGTGGCTCGGTCGCCAACAATGATCCGGCTGCAGATTACCCGGCAGCGGTACTGGGCCTGGGTGCCACGGTCAAAACCACATCGCGCACCATCAACGCCGACGACTTCTTTTCGGGCATGTTTGAAACCACGCTCGAAGAAGGCGAAATTTTGACCGAGATCACCTTCCCCATTCCAGAAAAAGCCGCCTACATAAAGTTCCCGAACCCCGCCTCCCGTTTTGCCATGGTCGGCGTGTTCGTCGCGAAAACCAAAGCTGGCGTTCGGGTTGCCGTAACAGGTGCCGCATCATGCGTCTTCCGTGAAAGCGCAATGGAGGCAGCGCTCACCAAGTCCTTTACCCCGGACGCCGTCGCCAACATCAAGGTGTCACCGTCGAACCTCAACAGCGACATTCACGGCAGCGCCGAGTACCGTGCGCATCTGGTGACAGTCATGGCCAAGCGCGCCGTGGCAGCAGCGCTGGCATAAAAAAACCAGTCAGGGTGTGTGCCCTGACTGGTTTCAATCGCGTGCGCGATCAGGCGATTAGCCGGCGACGAGTTCGTACTTCGCAACGACCTTGCCGTCCTTGTCTTTTAGTTCCCACTTGTCACCAACCTTGTGCGGATCAATCTTGGTGCAGAACGGCTTGTAGTCTGCTGCCGGGGCAGGCGTCACTTGCGTGAAGCAGGCTTCCGGTTCAACTTTCCACGCCCACGTGCCGCTAGCGGCGGTGCCGTCGGGCATGACCGACGAATAGGTGTGATCGGCCTTGACCTTAGACTTCGTGACCTTGCCATCCGGAGCCGTGGTGATGACCGTGTTTCCGTAGTAACCAGCCAGATTGTCGGCGTAAGCAGCCGCTGAAGTCATTGCGAACGCTGCCGCAACCATCAAAATGCGCTTCATGTTGGAATCCTTTATGCTGTGTTGAATTGCTTCCGCGCTTTTAGGCGCGGATGGCGGGAGTGAGCACATTTCCAAAGGTGGCGCCAGAGTTTCCAAACACGCTTGGCGCCCGATCCACACTTTGTTCGCCGCATTCAATTGCAGCGCGAATTCAAACACCCGTCACACGCCCTTCACGCGCGCAAGTTGAGCTTCTCTGATCGTTATGTATGCAGCGGCGGAAAAAATAATCATGCCGCCAACAAGCGTCAACACCTCAGGCTGCTCGGAAAAGAAAATCCAGCCATAGCTCACCGACCAAATCAATTTCGTCGACTCCAGCGGCA
>JANOFD010000067.1:0-5878 GCA_031413455.1 Rhodobiaceae bacterium | reverse complement strand
GCTTGCAGGTGGCGGCTGAGAGTTACATCAAGCAAATGTCGTCGAGCCCCGGGCGAGTGCTTTCGCGCGAGGCTTCGTCGTTGCTGCGCTCGGGCGACAGGCGCTGGGCCTTTCCGACGCTTGAGCAGATGAAGTCCATCACCATGCGCGATGTGGAAGCGGTGGTGGGGCCGGCGCTGCGCGATGCGCCCATCGAAATTTCCATCGTGGGCGATATCACTGCGGAAGCGGCAATTGCGGCGGTGGCCTCGACCTTCGGCGCTTTCCCTGCGGCGCGAGGCAAACTCAAGGTGCCAGCGGGCGCCCGGGATGTGCGCTTCCCGAAGCGTGGGCAGTCGCTGAAATTCGTTCATGACGGACAGGCGGATCAGGCGCTCGGGTATGTGGCCTGGCCAGGGCCGGATTTTTATTCAGAACCACGCCGGGCGCGAACGTTATCCTTGCTGCGTGAGATGCTCAAAGTCAGGCTAACCGATGAATTTCGTGAGGCTCAGGGGGCCACCTACTCCCCTTCGGCCAGCAGCTCGTTTTCTTCGGTGTTTCCGGATTTTGGCTACATCGTTGCCTCAGCTGAGACGAAACCCGAACTGGTCGCGGGATTCTACAAAACGCTGGATCAGGTGGTGGAAGAACTCAAGTCGGGCGCTTACAGCGACGATTTGATCAATCGAGCCCGCGCACCGATCATAAAATCGATCGGGAAAGGCCGGCAGACCAACGGCTATTGGGCGGGCGCCATCAACGATGCGCAGAGCGAACCCCGCTCGCTGGATGCTGTCCGTTCACAGCTCAGTGATCTCCAAGGCATCACGAAACAGGATTTGGTGGCAGCGGCAAAAATGTACCTGGACGGCAAGCGGCGGATTGAAATCCGGGTGCTGCCAAAGACGCAGGCTTTGTTGCGCCCTGTACGAAATTCAGCTAAAAATAGCGCTTCGCTTGGTATACAACTCTTTGGCGAAGTGACGGTGGCTGCACCTCTGCACTGAGGGCGCATGGAAGTTGGTTCCAGAGCTTTACCTGCCAAGGCTTCTCGCGCCATAGTCCGCGCCACATTTGAGTCAAGGGTTTCGATGATTAAGTTTTTGAATTGGCTGCTGACTTGGTGGAACGGCAATACGCTGGGAACATGGATTTATACTCAGCGAAACGGCAATTTCGTTGGCGAAGATGTGTTGGGAAATTCGTACTATCAAACCAAGGGCGGGGTGCGTCGCTGGGTGATGTACAAAAACCTGGCCGAGGCGTCGCTGGTGCCTGCTGAATGGCACGGCTGGCTGCATCACACCTTTCCTCATCCGCCGACAGTGGAGCCGCCGAAAGTGAAATCGTGGGAGAAAGAACACATGCCCAATTTGACGGGCACGCCAAATGCGTACCGGCCACCTGGGAGCCTATTGGGTGACGGACAGCGCGCACATGCGACAGGTGACTATGAAGCCTGGCGACCGGAATAGGGGAAGCTCATGCAGAACGGATTTGTAGAGACGCTGATTGGCGCGGCTGTGGTAATCGTGGCGGGCGTCTTTTTTTACTATGGCTGGAACAGCACGGAATCCGGTGCCGTCCAGGGCTATGAGGTGGTCGGAAAGTTTGATCGCGTCGATGGCATAAGCGTCGGGACAGATGTGCGCCTCTCGGGCATCAAGATCGGAACAGTCACGTCGCAAGTGCTTGATCAGAAGTCCTATCGCGCCCTTGTCCGCATGAACATCAAGAATGATGTCGCGGTGCCTGACGATTCCTCGATCAAGGTTTCGAGCGAGGGATTGCTGGGCGGCTCATATCTGGCGATCTCGCCTGGGGGCAGCGACACGATGATGAAGGCGGGCTCTGAATTTGAAGTCACCCAAGGCTCGATTGATTTTCTTTCACTCATCGGTAAAGCCATGGTCGGCGGTGGTGAAACGAAGCCGCCTGAAGCAGCGCCAACGGGTAGCACCGAGGCTCCGGCTCCAGCGACGCCCTAGTTATATTGAGTGAGGTATTGAGTTATTTATGATGTACGGTTCACTGTCCACGAAAGTGTTTGCGTTATCGGTTCTTTTTGCTGGAGCGACCGGGTTTGCGCTGGCGCAGCCTGATATTCAGCCGCCGCCTGTTGAGACCCCGGTTCCCGCGCCTGAAGAAAACGTCCCGTCACCGCCCGTCGAGAGCACGCCGCTTCCGCCTTCCGAGACGCCATTTGAGGCGCCGGTTACGACGCCGCCTCCGCCGGAGATTGTGGTGCCAGCGCCGCCTTCAGGTGTAGCGCCAATCGCTACCGGTGTGGTGTTGGGCGGGATCGACAAGGTGGCAGCGCGAACCGCCAAGTTTGATGCGGTGCTCAAGCAGAAGGTCTTTTACAACACACTGATTATCACAGCTTTTGCGTGCAAGACCCGTCCGCCCGAGGAGCCGCCAGAATCTGCAGCTTTCCTTGAGATTCAAGAGCGCAAGCCCGACGGCACAACGCAGAAGATTTTTTCAGGATGGATGTTTGCTTCAAGCCCGGCGCTCAATGCGCTGGAGCACGCGGTCTATGATGTCTGGGTTGTCAGTTGTAAAACAGCGCCTGCGGCCAATACGGCGCCGGTTCCGCCCAACACGTAGAAATCGGCGTCCGTGTTCACGGCAGTGGCGAGCAAGGCCTTGTAGTCGTCCCGTGGGATTTCTATCGCGCCGAATTGCTTGAGATGCTCGGTGATGAACTGGCTGTCCAGCAGCGTGTAGCGGCCTGCCCGGAGTCTCGCCGCCAGGTGAACGAGAGCGATCTTGCTGGCATCGGCGCGGCGGCTAAACATGCTTTCACCGAAGAAGGCGCCGCCGATGGAAACGCCGTAGAGGCCTCCTACCAGGTCATTGCCTTCCCAGACTTCAACGCTGTGCGCGTGGCCTTGACCGAACAGGTTGATATACGAGCGTTCGATGAGTTGGTTGATCCAGGTGTTTGTGCGCTGGTGGCCGGTCGCGGCGCACTGCGAAATAACCTTTTCAAATGCCGTGTCTACGGTGACGTTAAATTTGCTTGAGCGCATTGTACGCGCCAAGCGCTTGGGCGTTTGGAAATCGATGAGCGGCAAAATTCCGCGCCACTCCGGATCCAGCCAATAGACGTCTTCGTCATCGCGCGCTTCGGCCATCGGGAAATGGCCCTTGCGGTATTCGGAGAGCAATAACTTTGCGGTGATCAAGGCTGGCGGGCGTCGTGGCGTCGTCATGGCACGCCCTTGTACTAAGCGGACGTGCGCTTCAGGAAATTTTCCAACCAGTGAATCGAATAGTCGCCGTCGATAATATTGGCTTCGGTCACCAGAGACTGGAACAATGGAATCGTCGTTTCAATTCCATCAATTACAAATTCAGACAGACAGCGCCTCAGGCGCATCAGGCATTCAGTCCGGTTCTTTCCATGGACTATCAGTTTGCCGATCAAACTGTCGTAGTAGGGTGGGATCCGGTAACCGGAGTAGGCTGCGGAATCCACCCTGACTCCCAGGCCGCCGGGCACGTGGAAGTCCTTGATGAGACCTGGAGACGGACGGAAAGTCTTGGAATTCTCGGCATTGATCCGGCATTCGATGGCATGACCCGAGAATGTGACATCTGACTGGTTGAAGCCGATGGCGCCACCATGTGCGACGCGCAATTGCTCGCGCACGAGGTCGAGGCCGGTGATCATTTCGGTGACCGGGTGTTCGACTTGCAGACGGGTGTTCATCTCGATGAAATAGAATTCGCCATTTTCATACAAGAACTCGACTGTGCCGACGCCGAGATAGCCAAGTTCAGTCAGTGCATCAGTGACGGTTTGGCCAATTTTGTCGCGGGCTTCAGCGTTGAGAGCGGGAGAACCTGCTTCCTCCCACACTTTTTGGTGGCGGCGTTGAAGTGAGCAATCGCGTTCGCCAAGGTGAACTACTTTTCCAAAGCGATCGGCCAGGACTTGAATCTCAATATGACGGGGAAGTTCGAGGTATTTTTCCAGATAAACGGTGTCGTTCCCGAATGCGGCCTTGGCTTCAGTTCTTGCCATCGATAGAGCCAACGAAAGCTCGCCTTCGTTTCTTGCCACCTTCATTCCGCGGCCGCCGCCTCCGGCTGACGCCTTGACAAGAACGGGATAGCCAACGGATGCGGCGACGGACTTGGCTTCGTCATCGTCTGTAATGCCGCCGTCAGACCCAGGGACCACGGGAATGCCAAGACGCTGGACCGCCTTTTTGGCTTCGATTTTGTCGCCCATTAGACGAATGTGCGCTGGTGCGGGACCAATGAATGTCAACCCGTGCTCTTCAATAATTTCGGCAAACCGGGCGTTCTCAGACAGGAAACCATAACCTGGATGAACGGCCTGGGCGCCGGTGATTTCGCAGGCGGTAACAATCGCCGGGATGTTGAGATAGCTTCCGCTGGCAGGGGCCGGCCCAACGCACACGCTTTCGTCGGCCATGCGAACGTGCATGGCGTTGGCATCGGCCGTCGAATGGATGGCGACGGTCTTGATACCCATTTCATGGCAAGCGCGATTGATGCGCATCGCGATCTCACCACGGTTAGCGATGAGGATTTTGTCAAACATGGTGGGCAGTACTCACAGAAAAACTTTCGGACTTACTCAATGATCATCATAGGTTCGCCAAATTCTACGGGCTGACCATCGTTGACAATAATTTGCGTGACTCGGCCAGCCCGTGGCGCCGGGATCTGATTCATGGTTTTCATGGCCTCGATGATGACCAGGGTTTGACCCTCGATAACCATGTCGCCGATCTTTACAAATGGCGGAGCGCCCGGAGAGGGCGACATATAGGCGGTGCCGACCATAGGCGACGCCAGCAAGCCAGGGTGGCCGGACAAGTCTGCCTTCGTTGGTGCAGTGTTGGGTTTGGGCGCGGCGCCTGCTGGGGCTGGTGCCACCGATACATGCAATGTGCGCGCTACACGGACGCGCAATCCCGCTTTCTCGATTTCGATTTCGCTAAGGCCGGTTTCATCGAGAATTCCAGCAAGGTCGCGGATCAATTTCGATTCCAGCGGATCGTTGACGGGTTTTTCTTCTTTACTCATGCTTGATCCTTTTTCAACGGCGGCGCGGGTCAGGGCGCTTTGATCAGAGTGGCCAAGGCCTGGATGGCCAAGGTGTAGCCTTGTGCGCCAATTCCACAAATAATGCCTGTTACGACAGGTGACACAAAAGATGTGTGGCGGAAAGGCTCGCGGCAGTACGGGTTTGTAATGTGAACTTCGATTGCAGGTAGTTGCAGGGCTTTGAGGGCATCATGCAAGGCCACAGACGTATGCGTGTAGGCCCCCGCATTCAGGACAAGCGCTGAAGCGGACAGCCGCGCCTCTTGAATCCAGTCTACAAGTTGGCCTTCGTGGTTGCTTTGGCGGAATTCAAGGCTGAGGCCCAAGGCACTGGCGCAGCTGCGAGATTGTGCTTCGATGTCGGTAAGGGTCGTGTATCCGTAAATCTCAGGCTCTCGCGTGCCTAGAAGATTGAGATTAGGACCGTTAATGACGAACAGGGGTTTGGCCATTGCTTCCGGGGCGAGATCTTGTGTTAAGGGCAGGGTTCGAGGCTGTTATAACCAGTCCTGGACGAGCACGAAAGGACCGTTCTCGCCAGTAAGTAGTGAGTTTTGATCCCGTTATGGTGTTGACGGGGTTGGTGGAATCGGACAAGCGGAGTTGCCTGGACCAATGCGCATTCAAGTCAACGGGCGTGAGCACGAGTTGCCGGGCGCGATTTCGGTGTTGCATTTCATTGAAAGTCTGGGTTGGGATGCGCGTAAAATCGCGGTGGAACGGAATCTTGAGATTGTTCCGCGATCGGCCCATGCGACAACTCTGTTACATGAGGGTGACCGGTTGGAGATTGTAAATTTTGTGGGTG
>JANOFD010000066.1:0-2608 GCA_031413455.1 Rhodobiaceae bacterium | reverse complement strand
AAACATTTCGCCCCGCATCGAAAAATTTGGTTGGATCACGTGCAATGTCGTTGAACCAGATCTCATAGTGAAGATGAGGTCCAGTGCTACGTCCGCTTGAGCCCATTGTAGCAATTCTTTGCCGGAATTGCACGATGTCTCCGGCACTAACTGCAACAGACTGCAAATGACCATAACGGGTTCTGATCCCGTGGCCATGGTCAATTTCTACGCATAACCCGTATGGACCGCGCCGTTCGGCTGAAACGACACGGCCAGGCGCCGTCGCCATAATATTGGTACCAAAATCACCCGCCATATCTGCGCCGGAATGCAGGGCAGCACGGCCCGTGAATGGATCCAAACGATAACCATAGCCACTGGTTGAACGGTAGAGTCCATGTGCAACCGGTGTTACCAGTGGCAGTCGAGACATGGCCGTCGTCAGATTGTCGAGGCGGCTATAGATCTGGGCGATCTCAGCATATTCTTTTTCGAAATCGTCCGTCACACCATCAATTGCGGCCGCGCGAATTTCGGCACCAAGCCCTGCGGATATGAATGGCCCTCCGGCCCCGGTTCGACGGTTTCCGCCGCCAACCTGGTTGGCTACGGTGTCAACCGGCATACCAATTGTGGTCAATATTCCTTCATAGCGGTCAATTTGCCCGCCAGCCCCATCACGTAATGTGCTTAACAAGGCGACTTGGAGTTTCTTCACAACATTCAGGCGATCTTCCAAAGCGGCGATTTTCTGAACCACGCCATTTTGCGACAACATGTTTTTTGCCGGGCCCGTACCATTTCTTTGGCCTACCGCCGCCGCCACGCTACCGATCGCGCTATCGCTTATCGTTTTGTGGGACCGGCTTTGGCGCAGTGCCGGTTCCGCTGCGGACGCTTGCATAGTGAGGGTGTTGCTTGAGTCATTCGTGGAGGCGCGGGAATAGGTGCGCCCGGTGTACCCGTTCATCACGGCAACTCGAGTTTTCAATTTGCCGACTTGGTTATCCATCGCCTGCTTTTGCATAAGCAGGGCGGTTAACTGCCGATGTTTGGCTTCCAGGTCTTTGGTTGAGTTTTGAAAACGCTCCTCCGCCAAAACGAGAAGTCCGTTGAGTTCATCATAGGCCAGTTGCATTTGCGACACCCGGCCTTCATAGGCAGACTGCATGCTGGCATAACGTTGGTCTTTGGCAGTGATAATTTGCTCTTTGAATATGACGACGACTGAAGAGTAAGCGACCCACCCCATCACAATCAGTGAACCGAAGGCGATCGTCATTTGGAAAGTTGGGCTGAATTCGAAAAACTGAACCGAGCCGCGGCTGCGAAGGTAAAACTGGCGATGCGGAAACAACCGGCGTAGAAACGCTACGAAACCGGCCACGGGGGACGTGGACATGCGCAACCTCAAACTAAAACATCGCCGCAGCCCGTGCCTTTTCTATAAACATGACGGGACGGACCGCAGCGAACTGGACCCTCCCCAGATTGTTACGGATTTGAAGCATTTCGCCAAGATGGAGAAATCCCTGATTTGCTTACTTATTGTTTAGAAACACACTCATAGCGCTTGCAGAGCGGCCAATACCTCCTCCACGTGTCCTGAAACCTTAACTTTTCTCCAAATTCGATAAATTCGGCCCTTGCCATCTATGAGAAAAGTTGAGCGCTCGATTCCCATATACTTGCGTCCGTACATGCTTTTTTCGACCCAAACACCGTATGATTCTATTAGCTTACCTTCAGGGTCGGACCCTAAAGACACTTTGAGTTTGTGCTTGGATTTGAATTTATCGTGAGACAGCAAACTGTCCTTGGAAACGCCCAGCACTGCTGCACCCAATTTTTTCAATTTCGCAATGGAGGTCGAAAAGTCGATGGCTTGCTTTGTACAACCAGAAGTATCGTCTTTCGGATAGAAATACAGTACCAAGGGTTTCCCAGAAAAATCCTTGAGTGAAAGAATACCACCGCCGTCAACCGCCAAGCTGAAGTTGGTGGCTTTGTCGCCTTCGGTTATGGCTTTGGCCATGCAGTAGAATCCTTTTCTAGTGGTGAGCGTTTGGAATGAGAGAGTATCGGCCGCATACTGATAGCAGCTCCGGCTTGCGCGCTTGCTGTGTTTCATCAGTGCTTCTTATTGAACCAGTTTTTGGGCGGGACGCAACTGGGGTCGTGGGGTTCGTCGTTTGAACAAGATATCGGCAAAACTCGCTCTGCGAGTTGGCTTGGCTGCGTTTTGCGTGCTCGTGGTCGCCGGCGGAATATTTTTATGGCGTGCAATGACCGGTCCAGTTTCGCTGGGGCTTTTGACGTCGCGACTTGAAGCGATGATCAACGCTGATCTCACAGACGTGCAGTTGAAGTTCAGCGATAGTATCATTGAGTGGTCTGACGGTCGGCAGCTGGCGCATCTGCAGTTTGTTGGCGTTGAAGTGGTCGATCTCAACGGTAGTGTGATCGCCCGCATTCCGCGCGCGAATGTGACATTGTCGGGAGCGGCGTTGTTGAGCGGCTCGGTCGCCCCGACAAAGGTCGAACTCATTGGCGTGTCTGCCAGCGTCGTGAGGCGAAGCGATGGGGGTGTGCAGCTGGGTCTTCAGGTCAACGACAAAATTGCGTT
>JANOFD010000065.1:0-3751 GCA_031413455.1 Rhodobiaceae bacterium | reverse complement strand
AAAGCCATCAAGGTGTATCAACGTTATGGTCCAAATTTTCTCAATACGATCATCACCCCGATCGTCAACAAGCGCTTCAAGGAAGTCTTCGGAAAATACGAAGCTGAGAGAATCGTCAACCAGCGTCAGAAGCTCGGCGAGGAAATCGAGGCCAGCGTCAGCAAGA
Source organism: Rhodobiaceae bacterium (assembly GCA_031413455.1). Lineage (GTDB taxonomy): Bacteria > Pseudomonadota > Alphaproteobacteria > Micropepsales > Micropepsaceae > SZUA-430. The sequence goes on along the minus strand of JANOFD010000065.1, from coordinate 3,585 downwards.
ACATGCCGGACGGTATCATCATCGAAGGCGTTCAGATCGAAAACATCACCTTCTCCAAGACCTACGAGGAAGCCCGTGAGCAAGCCGCGAGTGCAGAGGCCAACGTCAACAAAGCCCGCCAACAACTCGAACAAAAGAAAGTCGATGCCGAACGCGTCGTCGTTCAGGCAACGGCCGACGCCACAGCCCGCATCACCGCCGCCAAAGCCGACGCCGACGCCATCCGCCTGAAAGGCGACGCTGAAGCGGCAGCCCTCCAGGCCAAGGCCGCAGCCTTGCGCGACAACCCCGGCTATGTGGCCCTGACGGCGGCTGAAAAGTGGGACGGCAAACTGCCCACCACCTTCGTCCCCGGCTCGGCAGTCCCCTTCATCACCCTGCCGCGCGGACAGTAGAAAATTCTGTTGGTTTTTCCCATCGCGGTGCAGCACATTGGTGCTGCACCGCGAACACGATTGAGGGAAAAGACCAGCATGACCGCACTTTCAAAACTCGCCCAGATCGCGCTCTCGACCCGCGACTTGCCCAAAGCCATCGAATTCTACCGCGATACGCTCGGCCTGAAACTCATGTTCGAAGTCTCCGGCATGGCCTTCTTCGACATGGACGGCACCAGGCTGATGATCGGCGCCGCGCAATACAAAGGCGCCTTGCAGAACAACACCTATCTCTATTTCGACGCTGGTGACTGGGCCAAAACGGAAGCAGCCCTCACCGCCCGCGGCGTCAAATTCGACGGCGAAGCGGAAGTAATCCAGCGCGCCGAAGACAAGGAACACGCCCTGCGCTTCTTCAAGGATCCAGACGGCAACGCACTGGCCATCATAGGCTGGCGCCCCGCGAAGTAGTTTTTTCACGCGAAGGGGCGGAGAACGCAAAGCAGGCGATGAGGGGCTTTCTATAGCCACGTATCTGTCGACAAATTGCCTTTGAATTTATTGTGCTCACCCGTAACACCGTAACATTGGCGGCTGACTGCTGAATTCTGCGTAACATCCGCTGACTCTTGTATACGCACAAAGCATGCTGAGGTTTCCGATTTAATTGGTTTCCGTTATATAGAAACAAATACAGAACTTGTCAAGTGGCGGTTCAAAGCTTGCCAGATTTCGCTCGTGCGCAGGCGTTGGTTGTTTTCCCTGTGACCGCGGGCATCCGACGCTGTAAAGGAATGTCACGCGGAGGCCCGGAGAACGCGGAGCAGAAAGAAGCTCGGCGCGAGGCCCCAAAGACGCCTGGCAGCCTGATCACTATGCAACCTGGAAACCATCAGACTCTTGGTGTCCTTCGTGTTTCAATTTCTTGCTTTCTTCTCCGCGCCTCCGCGTGAATTTTTCTTGTTGCTTACGCCTTCGTCCGCAGCAGCACCAACTCCTCCGACGCCGACGGGTGCAGCGCCACTGTCGCGTCGAAGTCGCGCTTCGTCGCCCGCATCTTCACCGCAATCGCCACGCACTGGATCATCTCGGCCGCAGCCTCGCCCATCACATGGCAACCAAGCACCCGTTCCGACACGCCGTCCACAACCAGCTTCATGAAAATCAGCGTGTCGCGACCCGACATTGTCGCCCGCATCGGCCGGAAGGCGGTCTTGTAAATGTCGACCTTGGCGAACGTCGCCCGCGCCGCCTCCTCACTCAAGCCAACAACGCCAATCTCAGGCGTCCCGAACACCGCCGTCGAAATGTCCGCATGATCCACGGCCATTGGCGCATTGTTAAACACAGTCTCAGCGAACGCCGCCCCTTCGCGGATCGCAATCGGCGTCAACGTCACGCGGTTTGTCACATCGCCGACTGCGTAAATATTCTCACACGACGAGCGCGAATGAGCGTCAACCTTCACCGCCCCCTTGTCGTCAAGCGCCACGCCACACGCCTCAAGCCCCAGCCCTTCAACATTCGGCCGCCGCCCCACCGCAAACATCACCTCGTCCACCACATGCTCGGTGTGATCGTTGAGCCGCACCCGCTTGCGCCCGTCCTCCAGCTTGATCGACACGACCGACGATTTCAAATGCACATCAATGCAACGCTTTTGCATTTCATGACGCATGCGTTCGCGTATCTCGCGGTCAAAGCCACGCAAAATCTCATCGCCGTGATGCACCAGCTGGGTCTTCGCTCCCAACCCGTTGAAGATGCCAGCAAACTCGATCGCGATATAACCGCCGCCCACCACCATCACCGTCTTGGGCAAAGCCTGCAGATGAAACGCTTCATTCGACGTGATCGCATGCTCGCGCCCCTCGATGCCGTCCGGCACGAACGGCCGCCCGCCGGTCGCAATCAGAATCGTTTTGGCGCTGAGCATTTTATTCGCTCGCACCAGATGCACGCTATGCGCATCGCGCAACACCGCGCGGTCCTCGAAAAGCGTGGCACCCGCACCTGACAAATTCTTCTTGTAAAGCCCTTCCAGCCGCGCGATCTCGCGGTCCTTGTTGGCAATCAAGGTCCCCCAGTCGAAATGCCGGTGCCCGACCTTCCAGCCGAACCCCGCCGCATCATCGAAGTCTTCAGAATAGCGGCTTGCATAAACCAGAATTTTCTTCGGCACACAGCCGCGAATAACGCAGGTGCCACCCACGCGATACTCTTCGACAACGCCAGCCTTCGCGCCATACGACGCCGCCATCCGCGTCGCCCGTACACCGCCCGAGCCCGCGCCAATGGTCAGCAGATCAAAATCATACTTCGTCATTTGACAGTTTCAAATCCATAGCCAATTGAAAATTCCACCACTTTGGGCGCCGCAAGCCGCATGCCCGCAAAGTCGGACTTGTAGGGGCCTTCCCCCAATATATCCATCCCGTGCGCCGCCGTCGGGCTGAAGCGCATCCCCACTTTGCAGCCCGAAGGTTGCCGGGCGAAAGTCCCGTCATGCCAGTCCGTCGTGTACCCTGACATGTCCCAGTCATAACCCGTCAGTGAAAACGCCTTGCCATTGCTGCGTTCAACCGCGTCCATGCCCGTCCCCATGCGAACGCCGCCGGGACCGGTCCATTGTGTGCTGGCCTGTGTGACAGCCGCGCGCAACAGGCCTGTGCGTCCGGTCTCATCGGCAAACATCACCTCAACGCGCCGCGCCGGGTCCTTGCTGAAAATCACCGTTGCGCGCAGCTGGGAACCTTCGGGTCCCGGAATAATTTCGTCGGTGACGTTCGCCGCCCCAAAATGCGCCGCCAGCGACGCCGCCGATGCATCTTTCGTGAACGGCGCAGAGCAGTCCAGCACCAGCCTGGGTGACGACGGACTGCACGCGGAAAGCAGAAGCAAAGCGGCGGCTGACAAAATGCAACGCATGACGGTGTCCCTTGCTACATCGCGAAGAGACAATTTCGGGCCTTCAGTCCGCCCTGTCCATAAGAATTCCTCTTAAACCCCAGCCCGCTTCATCGCAGGCTCCAGCGCCGGGTCGATATGCGGTGCTTCCTTGCGCAAATACACCAGCAGTGCCCGTTCGCTTTCATCGACAGTGCCGTCGCGCAGGATGCGCTCGCAAAGCCATTTCGCTTCATCGGCGTCAACCTGCTCACACGACAAACGCAGCCGTGTGGTCTCACGCTCGGCCTGCGCCTCCTTG
>JANOFD010000064.1:0-1574 GCA_031413455.1 Rhodobiaceae bacterium | reverse complement strand
GGGCTGGATTGCGCGGGAAAAAATGGTGGGCGTGACAGGGATCGAACCTGTGACCCCTACGATGTCAACGTAGTGCTCTCCCGCTGAGCTACACGCCCACTCGGGGGACCCTATAACGGCGGGCGGGGCGCAATACAAGCGGGGGGCCTCACGGTCCGGCGAGGCTGGCCAGTTCGGTGGTCGAGATTTCGAAGTGGCGCCTTGGCAGGCATCCGGGGCGGTAGGGGTCCTGGGCTGCGGCACTGGCGAACTGGTCGGCAAGGGCTTCGATCAAGGCGCGGACTTCGTGGTTGGGGGCGCGCTTGAAGAGGCGGAATTTGACGGTGGCATCGTGGACGATTTCATGGAGGAGGTTCAGGCTTTGACAGCCGGTAATGGCGCTGGCGTTCAGGTAGATGCGGCCGTCGACAAAGGCGCCGTCATTGCCTTGCAGGTAGAGATGCGACGGGGCGACGCGCTCTGTCAGCGGCGGGATGGTTTGGGCGTAGCCGCTGACGTTGATGCCCTGCTCAAGCATCAGGGTTTCGGCCTGCGCCATGGCCTGGCGGACGGCTTGCTCAGCGAGCGGCTCGGCCAGGGCTGGTGATGCCAAGAGGGCCAAGGCTGCAAACGGCCAGAGGTGTGCGGACTGCATGTTTCGCGTCCCCGAGAATTGCTTCAGGGGGCACAGTCGGCGCCAGAGGTAAACGGCGGGTTAAGCTACGCGGCAGCCATGAAGCGCTCGACCTCGGAAACCAGGTCGCGCAGGTGGAACGGCTTTGACAGGACTTTGGCGTCTTTTGGCGCGTTCGACTTGGGATTGAGCGCTACGGCGGCAAAGCCTGTGATGAACATGATTTTCATCTTGGGCGCCACCTCGGCCGCCTTACGCGCCAGCTCAATGCCGTCCATGATCGGCATGACGATGTCGGTCAGAAGCAGGTCGAAGGTCTGGCCCTCGCTCAAGCAATGGAAAGCCTCGTCGCCTTGCGAGAACGACGCCACTTCGTGACCGGCCTTTTCCAAGGCTGTCGATAAAAAGCGGCGCATTGATTCGTCGTCTTCGGCGAGAAGAATTTTCGCCATGGCACACCCTGCCCCCGTTAACCAGCTGTCTAGGCTGATGGCACTGTAAGACTGAAAGCTTAAGATAGCCAAGGCTTTGCAGCCGTTTTCCTTACTTTTCAACCTGTAGAGTTTGTCATGCGGACTTGATTGGTCCGGACTTCAATGCTCCACTGCAGACGTCAAACAAGGGTTAAAGCGTTGCGAATTGGCGGTGGAGACAGGCGGGGCTTTGCCATAGACCCCCCTTTTGAAGTGCTCGCACCCAGCGAGCAGACCCTTCCGTTCGTCTTTGCATCGCCGCATTCCGGCCGGGTTTACCCCAAATCATTCTTGCAGGCGACCAGGCTGGATGGCACTGCGATTCGGAGATCAGAAGACAGCTTTGTGGACGAAATTTTTGGGGCGGCGCCCACTTTTGGCGCGCCACTTATCAAAGCGCACTTCCCGCGGGCCTTTGTCGATCCCAATCGTGAACCCTATGAGCTCGATCAAGCCATGTTCGACGCTCCGCTGCCGCAATACGTTAA
>JANOFD010000063.1:0-2215 GCA_031413455.1 Rhodobiaceae bacterium | reverse complement strand
GCCTGCGCCCGTCGCCAGGCCTTTGCCGCCTTTGAAGTTGAGCCACACCGGGAAAATGTGGCCGGTAAAGGCGCCGAGGCTTGCTGCCATTGCTGCGATGTCCCCGAAATTCTTGGCGAGGAGCACGGCGATGACACCTTTGCCGACGTCACCGATGAGGGTGAGGGCCGTGGCGAGCTTGTTGCCGGTGCGCAGGACGTTTGTGGTGCCGACATTGCCGGAGCCGATCTGGCGAATGTCGCCGAGCCTGAACAGGCGCGCGACGATGTAGGCGAAGGGGATGGAGCCGAGCGCGTAGCCGACGGCAAAGGCGAGGAGGGGGGTTAGCATCCGCGTTGGCCCTCATCCGTCACGCCGCGAAGGGCGGCGCGCCACCTTCTCCCGCAAGCGGGCGAAGGGCTAGGAGGTTGGTCGGGGGTGGGCAAGTCAGCTTTCTCCAAAAACAATCTTGCCCGCGACCATCGTGCGCAACACTTCGCCTTGCATCAATCTGCCCTTGAAGGGTGAGTTTTTGCTGCGCGAGCGGAATTTTGTGGGGTCGATGCGATGTGGGGTGTTGGCAGCGAACAGGACGAGGTCGGCGGGTGCGCCTTTGGTCAGGCGGCCTTGGGCCAAGCGAAGGAGGCGGGCGGGGTTGATGGTGAGGCAGCGGAGGATGTCAATGATAGGCATGCCTGCTTCGTGATGCAGGGACAGTGCGGCAGCGAGCAGCGTTTCTAGTCCGACGGCGCCGAAAGCTGCTTGCGCAAAGGGCAGGCGTTTGGTTTCGGGGGCTTGCGGGTCGTGGCTGGAGACGATGGTGTCGATGGTGCCATTGCGCACGCCTTCGACCATGGCGGTGCGGTCGTCTTCGCGGCGCAAAGGCGGGGACACTTTGGCGAAGGTCTTGTACTCACCGATGTCGTTTTCGTTGAGCACGAGGTGATGGGCCGAGACCGAGCAGGTGACCGGCAGGCCGCGCTGCTTCGCCTTGGCGATGACTTCGAGGGCCGAGGCGCACGAGACCTGGGCCAGGTGATAACGCGCGCCAGTGAGTTCAACCAGGCGCATGTCGCGTTCGACGATGATGGTTTCTGCGGCTGTTGGTGTGCCGCCTATGCCCAATCGCGCGGCGTAGGCGCCTTCGTTCATATGACCGGCGAGGGCGGGATCTTCGGCGTGGGCCATGACAAGCGCATCGAAGTTTGCGGCATAGGCCAGGCAGCGGCGCATGATCAGACTGGAGGCGACGGTGCGATCAGCGTCGGTGAAGGCGATTGCTCCTGCGTCTTTGAGCAGACCCATCTCGGACATTTGCGCGCCGTTGAGGCCCCTTGTGAGGGCGGCTGCGGGATAGATGTTCACTTTCGCGGTTGCGGCAGCGCGGCGTTTGAGAAAATCAACGAGAGCTGCATCGTCGATCACCGGATCGGTTGTGGGCATGGTGACGAACGAAGTGACGCCGCCCGCAGCTGCAGACTCTGCGGCCGAGGCCAGGGTCTCGCGATGTTCGGCGCCAGGTTCGCCGGTGAAGACGCGCAGATCGATGAGGCCGGGTGCCAGAATTTGTCCGGCGCAATCGATGATCGCGGCATTGGCGGGCTTGCCGTCGTTGAAGAGACGTGCGCCCACATCAATGATGGTTTCGCCTTCGACGAGTAACGCACCGATGGTATCGAGGCCGCTATCGGGATCGATGAGCCGGGCGTTGATGAAGGCGGTGCGGGCGGTCATGACCGGCGCTCATCATTAGGCAGCTGGCGGGCAAGGGCGTCGAGGACGGCCATGCGGACGGCGACGCCCATTTCGACTTGCTCTTGGATCAAGCTGCGGTCGATGTCGTCGGCGATGGCGCTGTCGATTTCGACACCGCGGTTCATCGGGCCCGGATGCATGACGAAGGCGCCCGGTTTGGCGAGGGCCAGCTTTTCGCGATCGAGGCCGTAGAAGTGGAAGTACTCGCGTTGCGAGGGCAGGAACGAGCCGGTCATGCGCTCGGACTGCAGGCGCAGCATCATGACGATGTCGGCGTCTGTGATGGCCTGGCGCATGTCGTTGAAAATCTCGGCGCCCCATTCGCCGGCACCTGCGGGCATCAGGGTGCGTGGTGCAACAAGTCTGACGCGGGCGCCCAGCTTGGTGAGCAGGTGGACGTTCGAGCGCGCGACGCGGCTGTGCATGACGTCGCCGGCGATAGTGACGGTGAGGCCTTCGATGCGGCCCATGCGGCGGCGGA
>JANOFD010000062.1:0-2829 GCA_031413455.1 Rhodobiaceae bacterium | reverse complement strand
GTCTGCGGCGCAGCATGAAGGATGCTGCACCGCGCACGGGGTGACGGAGCATTTAAAAGTGCGGAACTGAGTGAATATTTGTGTGTATGCGGTAGCCGCTTGCGGGGGCAAGTGGCTGCGCGTCGGCGCTGCAGACGATGGGGAGAAGTGGCGCGGTGGTGACTAACACATCCCCTGCAGCAGCAAAAACGGTGGGGGACATGATACGTATTCCAACTTTTGCGATCTCACCCCACCGGGACACCATAACCTGTTACGGTATTTCGCAAGGGTCGCACCCAAACTCATCAAGTTCATTCCACGCTGTGGCGTCGGCCGAAGAGCCGCGACGATGATGACGCGCTGACGCGCGCCTACTTCGAACTCGCGTTGCAATTCGGCCATTACACCTATCGACGGATCACGGCGATGTTGACCAGGAAGTGCTGTCGTGGCTGCCGTCGTTTTCATTGGCATCGCTTTCCTCGTCGCTCGGGCGTTGCATGTCGGCGTTGCGCGCGCGGCCGCGGCCTTCCAATTGTTGCTTGTTGAGCGCGCGCGTGGCGTCGTTTTGGTCATCGTTCCCGCGAGAGTCGCTGGGTGACGTCCAGAGCACGTCGTGCACCTCCTCGCTGGTGACCATTCCGCTTTCATCGCGGGCTTCACTCGCGGCGTCGCCGGCATCGTTGCCAAGTTCACTGCTAAAGACGGAATCGTTGACGGCTTTTTGATTGACGGCATTGGCGGAGGCAAAGCGCTCGTCTGCGCCGGTGATGGTCTCACCGGTGATGGTCGATTGTGAAACCGGTCCGGGCAGCGCCTGCCGCGGATTCCAGCCACGCTCCCATGCCTTTTGAATCTGCTGCGTGCAGTCGGTGTTGCTCGGGTCCAGTCGTCGCTTCCACTCGCGGCCGAATTCCGCCTGCGCGATCTGGACGAACTGCGAACAATGTGCCTCCTGTGCCGCGTTATACGAAGCAACCGGACGCACGGGCACACTTCGACCAACGCCGAATATCGTGAAGGCGAAAAGATAGATCGTCGCAAAAAAGGCAACGAGGATTAGAACACGAGTCAGTACCAGTCTGGCATCGCCGATATCCGTTCCGATGCTGTGCGCCATGCAGTCGCCTCAAGGCCAAGCCGGTAATAGAGCGATCCAGTGCCTGGTTGGTTCGCAGATCCCGGCCCGCATAGAGGAAACACCAAGGGGGCGGCTTTGGTTGCACGTTTCCCGGTCGGCCCATTAACCGGTTGTCAGGGCCTGGCGCCGCTGCGTTGAGCATCGTCTCTCACCGCGCCGATGCTCCCAGACTGGCTGCAACCTTTCTGTGGGGCTTTTAGGGTTCGACACCTGTTGCCCTGACCCCGCCGGCGAACCGCCAGGCGAGCGTCTTGCCGGCGTGGAAGGGAACCATGTGCGTCGTGGCCGCCGGGAGCGTGTCTGGCACGCGGGCAGACGTTCGCTCCAGCACGATCTTCGACGTGTTCAACGGCAGGCCGTAGAAACGGGGACCGTTTTCGGAGGCAAAGGCCTCGAGGCGGTTCAGCGCGTCCTCTTCCTCGAACGTCTTGGCATAGCTCTCGAGTGCGAAGGGCGCATTGAAGATACCGGCACAGCCGCAGGCGGATTCCTTGTCGCTGACGGCATGCGGCGCGGAGTCGGTGCCGAGGAAGAATTTCGGATTGCCAGACGTCGCCGCCCGCCGCAGCGCGAGGCGATGCGTCTCGCGCTTGGCGACCGGCAGGCAATAGAAGTGCGGGCGGAAACCGCCTTCGAACATCGCGTTGCGGTTGATTTCCAGATGGTGCGGCGTGATCGTCGCGGCGAGGTTGGGGCCGCAGGCCTCGACGAAGCGGACCGCCTCGGCCGTCGTGATGTGCTCGAATACAACTTTGAGTGCCGGGAAATCCGCGACGATCTTCGCCAAGGTGCGGTCGATGAAGGCGGCCTCGCGGTCGAAGACATCGATGTGGTGTTCCGTGACCTCGCCGTGCAGAAGCAACGGCATGCCGATGCGCTCCATCTTTTCGAAGACGGGATAGATGTTTTTGACATCGGTGACGCCCAAGGCCGAGTTCGTCGTCGCATGCGCCGGATAGAGCTTGCACGCGGTGAAGACCCCTTGGGTAAAGCCGCGCGCCACCTCCGCCGGATCGATGCCGTCGGTCAGATAGCACGTCATCAGCGGCGCGAAGTCCTGGCCCGGCTCCAGCGCGGCGAGAATGCGCGTCCGGTAGGCTTGCGCTGCCGCTACGGTCGTCACCGGCGGATTGAGGTTCGGCATGACGATGGCGCGCGCGAACTGGCGGGCGGTATAGGCGACGACGGCGGCCAGCATCGGACCATCGCGCAGGTGCACATGCCAGTCGTCCGGCCGCCGCATAACCAGGCGCGTGATGCCGTCACCAACCTCACCTGGCATCGAGGTCGACGGTTCAGATATCGGCACAGACATGCTCCTCGGCGACAATTCAGCCGCGGGCGCGGGCCGGCCCCTGGATAGGATGTGAACGCGGGTCAAGGCAATGGGGTGTAATCTCAGGGGGTTTTAGGGTCACACACCTTTTGCCCTAACATCGCCGCCGAAGGTGTTGCTCAGATCGACGCTGTTCCAGCGATGCGTACTCGGTGCCGCCAGTGGTGCCTTGCTCCACGAAGACGAGCCCACTCACCAAAACCGCATCTCCCCATACACCCACAGCCACGGCATCCCCGTCTCTCCCAGCACGAACTTCACCAACCGGGGAAACGCCGCCTCCGCGCGCACATCGTTGGCGAGAATGAGGACGCAGCGGCGACGCGCCTCGACACAGGTAAGCGTATTGCCGGTGATGTCATCGTGTCCA
>JANOFD010000061.1:0-1169 GCA_031413455.1 Rhodobiaceae bacterium | reverse complement strand
GGCGACGAGATCAAGTTCAAGGACGGCGACAAGGCGCGGTTTTCAATTCAGGCGCAGACGACGGACAAGCTGCTTGTTTTGGCGACCAACGGGCGTTTCTTTACACTTGACTGTGCGCAGTTGCCGGGAGGCCGGGGACATGGTGAACCGGTGCGCCTGATGTGCGATCTTGAAAACGATCAGGACATCGTTGCGATCTTTGTCCACGAGCCGGGGCGGCGGTTGCTGGTCGCGTCAAGCACGGGGCGCGGCTTTATCGTGCCGGAAGATGAAGTGGTGGCGCAGAAGCGCGGTGGCAAGCAGGTGCTGAACGTCGATCCGCTGGAAGAAGCCAAAGTATGTACGCCGGTTGACGGCGATCATGTGGCGCTGATTGGTGAAAACCGGAAGATGGTGATCTTCAAGCTCAGTGAAGTGCCGGAAATGGTGAGAGGGAAGGGCGTTACGCTGCAGAAGTATAAAGACGGCGGGCTGACCGATGCGACGGCGTTCACCTATGCGGATGGCCTGCGCGACTATAACGGGCGGACGTGGGAGAAAACCGAGCTAAAGGACTATCTGGGTGGTCGAGCGCAGGCGGGACGGTTGGTGCCGAAGGGCTGGCCGAAGAACGGGCGGTTTGCTGCGCCGTTTTGAGCCACTCCGGGAGGGCAGTGTTGTCGTTGTATTTCCGCAGCGACTTTGATATCCGTGTCCCCATCATGATGCTCTCAAATCAAATTTCTCAGCTTTGGTGGCCCGCGTAAAGCGGGCGGCGAGCGTAATTTATTTCACGCGAAGGTCGCTCCGGTTCGGACGCGGCCTTTTTTTGACGTTAATCCAACCGGTGCGGCCTTCGTTTAACGGAGGAGACTCACTGTGGTTGATTTTTCGAATGATGTGATTTTGACGGGTGACCGGCCGACGGGGCCGCTTCACCTTGGACACTATGCTGGTTCGCTTGGGAACCGTGTTTCGATGCAGGGGAAATGTAAGCGGCAGTTCATCCTGATAGCCGACTTGCAGGCTCTGACCGACAATTCAAGCGATCCAGGCCGGGTGGCATCTAACGTTCTGGAGGTGGCGCTTGACTATTTGGCGGTTGGTCTCGACCCCAGTCTGTCGCCATTTGTGCTTCAGTCAGGAGTGCCGGAACTGAGCGAGTTGACTTTACTCTACCTCAATTTGGT
>JANOFD010000060.1:0-1750 GCA_031413455.1 Rhodobiaceae bacterium | reverse complement strand
CGAGACCACAGCGGCCACATCCATCGCCAAGCCCCCGGTGCGCACCCGGTACATGAGATCGACAAGGCAATGATCGAACTTCGACACCATCACGATCGCCCGCGGCCGCTCGTTGACGCGCCTCGCATCCCACACACAGTGGAACCTCTCGGCAAGCGGGCCAAAGCCATGCGCAAACTCTTGGGGGTGCCAGGGCTCACGCGTCGGCCGGAAAACCGTGCGCATGAAAAACCATCCCGTCTCCGCATCGCCAAACTGATGCGTCTCCTCGATGAAAAACTGGCGCTCCGCCAGATAGGTCGTAACACCGGCCACCAGCCCCGTGCGGTCCGGGCACGAAATCGTCAGAATAATTGGCGTTGTCATTTTACTTCTTCGCCGCCTGCGCCATGTGATGACGGATAACTTCCGTCACGATGAAATTCAAAAACTTCTCGGCAAAGGCAGGGTCCAGCCGCGCCTTCTCCGCCAGCGCTCGCAGCCGCGCAATCTGCTGCGCCTCACGCGCCGGGTCGGCGGGAGGCATACCGGTCGACGCCTTCAACTCCCCCACCGCTTGCGTAAACTTGAACCGCTCCGCCAAAAGATGGATCAAAGCCGCATCGATGTTGTCGATGGAGTCCCGCAGTCGCTGCAGTTCGCTTGAGGTGTGGTCGGTCATTTCAGTCCCATGCGTTCCAATCGCTCCCCTCAGTCATGACACAGACCGTCAGCTTCAGACAACAAAAGAAAGGGGTTCACACCAAGGCGCAAAGACGCGAAGGACGCGAAGAAGAAAGGGGTTGAACCACCAAGAACACCAAGGGCCCGGCGCAATGCTTTAGGCGCGAAGCGCTCGGCCGGGTGATCGACCAGGCGCTGCGCGCGCGCGAGTGTTCACCAGTGCCTTGGTGTCCTTGGTGGTTCAAATCTTTTTTGCGCTCAGATGCGCCTTCACGGCCGGCCACTCGCTGGCGATGATCGAATAGACGCACGTGTCGCGCAACGCGCCGTTCGCGTAACGCTGGTGGCTCCTCAGCACGCCATCCAGCTTCGCCCCCAGCCGCTCGATCGCGCGCCGGCTTTGGTGATTGAAGAAGGCGGTACGAAACTCGACCGCGATACAGTCCAGCACCTCGAACGCATGCGTCATCAGCATCAACTTGCATTCGCTGTTGAGGCCCGTGCGCTGCACGCGCGCCGCATACCAGGTCGAGCCGATCTCCACGCGCCGGTTGACCGCGTCGATGTTCATGAACGTCGTCATCCCTGCGCACGCGCCGCCCGCATCCAGCACCGCAAACGGCAGCATCGAGGCCAACTCAAGCCGCCGCTCAATTTCGCCCGCCATGCCCTCGGGCGAAGGCACGCTCGTGTACCACAGCTTCCACAATTCGCCGTCCCGCACGGCCTCGATCATGCCGTCGCAATGCACCAGCGACAGCGGCTCAAGCGTCGCGAACTTCCCGCGCAACGTCACGGGCGTGGGCCAAGACAAAGGCAATCTCCACTCGCTCAATTGGACCGCCACCAAACCTCATCGGCCTGGAAGCGGTCAAGTTTATGGACGCAAACTATAGCCTATAGCTTACGTCGACGAGCACGGAATGATTGCCGCTGCCGACTTCGCCCGCCGAACTGTTGGGGAATCCCGTCAGCTCCCCAGGCGAAATGATCGTCACCTCGCGAGCTTGCAGGTAGCGGTAGCCGATCCCCATGGTAGTCTTAGGCGCGATGCTGAAGTTCACGCCCGCACCCACCTGCCAAGCAA
>JANOFD010000059.1:0-4359 GCA_031413455.1 Rhodobiaceae bacterium | reverse complement strand
AGAAAGTGAACCACCAATAGTTTCTCCTAGATTGTACTTGGCCTGTTCTTTTGAAATTTGTCGCTCTGTGCGCAGGGGCTTTGACGGACTGATCTCTGAGCATACGGGTCACGGCTTGAATGCGCGTATCGACATTCATTTTTGCTTTGGCGTTCTGAATATGAAAACGCACTGTCCGAGGTGAGATCCCCAAGAGCTTGCCTGCTTCGGCATGGGTTTTGCCCTTGGCGGCCCAACGCAGGCATTCGACTTCGCGAATAGTCAAAGGCGTTGAGTTTTTCTCGTCAGGCACATGATCGGCGAGTGATTTGGTTTTATTCCAAGTCGCATACACGGCGAGTTTGAGTAAATCCTCAGCTTGGGAATTTGGCGCGGGCTTCGAATCAACGAAAGTCATAAAGGCTTGTGTCAGTCTTTCTTCATGGACTGGAACAACCCAACCGCCGGCAGCGCCCTTTGCGTTAACGCCGGGACCGAGGGGGCAGTGAAGTTCGCTGACCTCGCCAAAATCGACAGCGGAAAGCGGGAACGATTCGACCGACTCCCTGGATTTCTTTACAAGCGGGTGTTTCCAAAAACTGCCTACGGGCTCCCAGTTCTGAATGCGGCTTTGGCTCAAATGCGAATGAATGAGCGCATCGGTGAAGCACTGTGAGCCGCGGGTCAAATCGAAAGCCGACATACGTGTGTAGCCGATACGCTTGGCGTAATTTTGAAGCGCGGCATAGACATCGGATACGCTTGCTGCGGATTCGAGGCTCAAAATGAGTTCCGCAAATTCGACAAATTTTTCCATGAGCTACCCGTTTGCGACGACGAACTGACGAACCACGTCTCGTCTTAATCTTAACTTTGTCGTGCGAATGTTTCGTACCCTACACTACGCGAAATTACACTACGCGAAATTACATTGCGCTGACAACTCGATTACATTCAAGCAAGCGTGTAAATTCCGGTGTCGTTTTTTTCCGGCGTGGCCTGCCATGTTTGTCTGGGTTCACTGACACTGCGATTTTTGACATACGCATACGTGTTGAAATTTGAAGGATAAATTGAATTGGTGATCAGGCTGAAGCTGGTTGCGCTCTCGAATTTTCGCTCGCGGCGCTTTGTAAACTTTATCAAGAGCCGTCTAAAAAAGCTGCGGATGGTGGAATAAATTCAACTACCGCTTACACCGTGCGCTTGGCACGATCCTTGTCGTTCGCGCCTTTGATCATGTTGCGGATGTTTTCCCAGTCGCTATCACCAAGTTTCGACAGTTGCGAGAAGTTGCCGCCGCCGGCCAGGAAAGCGCCGCCGTCGAGGGCGATCGTCTCGCCTGTCAGGTAATCGCAACCGTCGGACATCAGAAAGGTCGCGAGGTTTCTGAGTTCCTGCATCTGGCCGACGCGGCCCATCGGGTTGCCCGTCGCGCTGCCGTCTTGTTCGCTGCCCATGGTGCCCGAGCGCATCGAGCCTGGGTTCAAGCGTTCCCACGCGCCCTTGGTCGGGAAGGGGCCGGGGGCGATGGCGTTCAGGCGAATGCCGTGAGCTGCCCATTCGACGGCCAGCGATTTCGTCATCACGTTGAGGCCTGCCTTCGACATGGCGGAGGGTACGGTGAACGGGCCGCCGTTCCATACCCAGGTGGTCAGGATCGAAATCACGTTCGCCTTTTGCTTGGCTTCGATCCAGCGTTTGCCGGCCGCGAGCGTGACGTAGAACGTGCCGTGGAAGACGATGTTGGCAATGGCGTTGAAGCCGTTTGGCGTCAGGTCCTTGGTACGGCTTATAAAGTTGCCGGCGGCATTGTTGACGAGGCCGTCGAGCGGACCTTCGTTGAAGACGCGGGTCATCATGTCTTCGACCGCGTCAGGGACGCGGATGTCGCATTCGACGCCGGTGACGCGGGTGTTGTGGGCTTTCGACAGTTCCTTTGCGGTATCCTCGACCACGGAGCCGCGGCGGCCGCAGATGTAGACGTCGGCGCCAAGCTTTGCGTATTCGTCCGCCATCTCGCGACCCAAGCCTGTGCCGCCGCCGGTGACGAGGAAGCGTTTGCCTTTGAAGAGGTCGGAGCGGAAGAGGGTCATGGGCGCAGTCCTTTTGCGGGAGAAGTTGAACCTACTTTGCACGACGCTGATGCGCGGGCAACCGCAGAAGCAAGTCGGGCAATGATGTTGCTGAGGAAGCCGGTTTGTCTGGCAGGAGGCGCAAGAGTTTTGGCCGGTTCAGGGATAGGCCCGATTTGCGGCGAGGTGAGGGGTGGAGGCTTTCGTATTCGACTTCGAGCAGCAATGCGATGTCTGGCGTGCAGCTTACTTCGGTGACCGGGCCAAAACGTTTTCCGGGGTGAGCTTTGGCGAATGTTGAAATCTGTTCACGCCACAGGCCAGCGGGCGCTTTGCCAAGCGGTGTGAGTGTCCCGTCGTTCCAGACGCCGAAGGTACAGATAAGATCTGCTGAGCGGGAGCGGCCGTGTTCGACGTACATGAGAAGGGCGTCAACGCTGCCGGGCTGGCTGTGCTCTGGCGCCGGAAGCAGGGCGCCGGGTTGCGGACCTGAATTGTTTGTGATGAGCGCCACGTCGGATGGAATGAGACCGGTCAGCAATTTGATCAAGGCCCAGCGGCCCTTGGGGTCGCAAGCGTCGAGCCAGGCTTCGAGGCGATTGGGGAGTTCACTCCGGCCAAGTGTGGACAAGCCGTCCATGATTTCGGAAAGGGTCGGCGCCCGGTTGGCGCCATGGCGGGCGGGCCACAGCAGCGCGATGGTTTCAGCGGCATCGCCGACATATCTGAGTGACAGGGCGAACAGAACCGGGTCCAGCCTGGATTCGGCAAGACCGCGGATGAGCGACAGTTTCAGCCTACGAAACTTGAGCGTCCGATCCAGAATGCCAAGTGCGATTATGTTCTCGGCTTCGGAGACTCCTGAGCTGTAATCGGCGCGCAGGCGCTGTTTCATTGCGGGGTCATTTGCCGCTGCCAGGCGGTCCACGAGTTCGGCGAAGCGGTTCATGCGGGGGGCACGTCTTCGTCGCCGTAACCCTTGATCGCAAGCGGGCGGGCGGCGAAGCCGTTTACGTTAGCCCAATGGATGAGGGCAGCTTCTTCGCCGTGGGTGATCCAGAGTTCGCCCGGGGACACTTCAAGAACCGTTTGCGTCAGTTCGTTCCAGTCGGCGTGGTCGGAGATGATCAACGGCAGTTCGCCGCCGCCCTGTTGCGCGCGCTTGCGGGTTCGCATCCAACCGCTGGCAAAACTTGTGACCGGTTCGTATTCAGCGTCGGCGAACAGGCGACGGGCCGAGGGTGGCGCGATGGTAATTTTGCCGCTGAGATCCGATGGCAGCTTTTCCTCAAGCGGCGACAGGCGCCCCAGCTGCACAGCGTGTGCTTCGTAGACGTTGCAGAGTTTCGCTGTCGCGGCGTCGACGAAAATTTCGCCGTCATAGTCCGCTTCACGAAGTTCGGCGATCAGGCGCTGGGCCTTGCCCAATGAGTACGCACCGACGAAGTGTGCACGTTCGGGGAAGAGCTTGAGGGAATGAAGCAGTTTTGCAACTTCGTCCTTTGCCGGCGGGTGCTGGAATACCGGCAGACCAAATGTCGCCTCGGTGATGAAGACGTCGCATGGGACGGGTACAAATGCGGGACACGTCGGATCACGGGCGCGCTTGTAATCGCCGGAAACGACAAGGCGCGCGCCGTGGACTTCGATGAGGACTTGCGCCGAGCCAAGCATATGACCGGCGGGTTTCAGCGTGACGCGGGCCTCGCCCAGGGTGATTGCTTCGTCGAAGCGTGCGGTCTGTCTGGAGGCAGCGAATTTCGGGCCATAGCGCACTTCCATAACGTCCAACGTCGGTGCGGTCGCCAGTACGGCGCCAGGGCCTGCGCGCGCGTGATCGGAATGGCCGTGGGTGATGACGGCGCGTTCGACTTTGCGGACGGGGTCGACGTAGAAATCACCGGCCGCGCAATAGAGGCCTGCTTTGGTGAGGGTCAGGATGTCCGCCGCGCGCATGCGTTAGCGTTATGTCTTGCCGATGTAAGCCATGCATTCGACTTCGACCTGGGCGCCGAGTGCGAGGCCGTTGGCACCGAAGGCGGAACGCGCGGGCAGGCGGTCCGGCTTGAAATAGGTGAGGTAGACTTTGTTGAAGTCGGCCCATTTCTTCATGTCGGCCATCATGATGGTGCATTTGACGACGTTGTCGAAGGTCAGGCCGTTGTCGTTCAGGACCGTGCGGATATTTTCCATGGTCTGGCGCGCTTCGGCCTCCATGCCGCCGGGCACGAGTTCCAGTTTGCCGGGTACGTTCCCGAGGCAGCCGGAGAGGTACAGTATATCCCCAACACGGACCGCCTGGCTG
>JANOFD010000058.1:0-3330 GCA_031413455.1 Rhodobiaceae bacterium | reverse complement strand
CGGTGACCTGGCCGCAGCCGAAAAGAGACAGGCGCAGATCAAGAAGAAGAATGAAAGCGTCAAATACGCCTTCGACATGCTGGCAAAGTTTATGGATGACACCCGTTTCGGCATGAGCCCGTACATCCGCTCCGACGTCATACGCAAACGCGTGATGTATGGGACCGACTGGATTGTGATGGGGCGCCACAATGGAGCAAAGCTCTACCACGAAGCCATCAAACGCCGCATGCAACCGGTCTTTGATCGCTACTGTGACGCAAATGGTGACTTCTTCGGCGGAAACGCTCTGCGCTATCTGGGCTTGAACAATGCACCGCTCGAGCCGCCGCGTGGACAACGCCCGTCGAACCCGGCGCTGCCGGACCAATACCGCTCCAAACTCTCCATCGCCGGAGTGAGTCTGAATTCAACGCCCCGCGAACGGCTCAAGACTTTCTACAAGTCAGCCGGCCTGGACGCGAAAGCCGCATCTGTCTTTGCCGCCATTGACACGGTGTTACCCGCGCAGACACCCCCAGCCGTTTGCTCCTGAAACAGGACAGGACAAACAGGACACTGTTTCGAGACACTGTCCTGTGTCCTGTTTGTCCTATAAGAAGTGGCGGCAATCCTTGGGGTTGTGGTGATTCTAGGACAGCTTGGTAGCTGAAAGCGGTCCGATCCCCTATGAAGGCCCCCTATGCTCGAAGATTTTGCCCTGTTCCTCGTGGTCGGCCTGGTTGCGCAATTCATCGATGGTGCGTTGGGGATGGCCTATGGCATCACCGCATCGTCGTTTTTGCTAGCGGCCGGGGTTTCGCCTGCCCACGCCTCGGCCAGCGTGCATATTGCCAAGTTTTTCACCACGGCCGCCTCCGGCGCCGCCCACGCCTCCTACCACAATGTCGACTGGGGGCTGTTCTGGCGCCTGGCTTTGTCGGGGGCTGTCGGCGGCGCGCTGGGCGCCTATGTGCTGACCTCGTTTGACGCCAACATCATCAAGCCCTTCATCATCACCTATCTGGCGGTGATGGGCGTGGTCATCCTGTGGCGCACCTTGCGCAAGCCCATCGGGGTCAAGTTCACCTCGCGCACCATCGCGCCCTTGGGATTTACCGGCGGCTTTCTCGACGCCATCGGCGGCGGCGGCTGGGGCCCCATCGTCACCACCAGCCTGATCGGCCGCGGCGGCGAACCACGCATGGTCATCGGCTCGGTCAATGCCTCGGAGTTCTTCGTCACCGTCGCCATCGGCACGGCGCTGATCGCCACCATCGTCACCGGCCACTGGAAGGACTCAGGCCTGATCATCAACCAGGCCGCGGCTATTGCCGGCCTGATTGTCGGTGGCCTGATTTCGGCCCCCATCGCCGGGCGCTATGTCTCGGTCATCCCGCGCAGGGCTTTGGGCGTGGCCGTCGGTCTGCTGGTGCTGACGCTGGCCGCCTATCAGGCCGCAGCCATGCTGAAGCTGCTCTAAGTCAAAACGAAGTCGATCTCGACCAGCACATTGGTGCGGATGACCTTCGACGACCGGTAGCGCCAGCGCGCCACCGACTGCACCGCCGCATCCTCGAAGTACCCGGCAGGCCGCGCGTTGACCACCCGCACATCGCGCACCGAACCATCCGGCATGATGGTGATCGACAGCACCACCCTGCCCTCAACCTGCTGCGCCTCCGCCCGCTGCGGATAGGGAATGCGGGCGTTGGAAATGGGCTGTTCTTGAATGGGCGTGTTCACCGTAATTGACGTCGGTCCCGGAGGAACCGGGTCCACCGTTGGCGTCACCGGGATCGGCGGAACAATCGGGGCGACCGTAGGCGTCTTGGGCAGGCGCGGGTTGAATTCACGCTGCTTGATGGGAACAGGCTCCTCGGGGAGCGGCGGCGGCGGAGTGTAGCGCACCATCGGAATGACCGTCGGCTCGTCCACCCCGATCGGCGGCGGCACAACCTTGAAAGCCACCGCAATCGCGTAAAGCACCACGGCATGCAAAATGATCGAAAATACGATGATCTGCGGCGACCAGGACCGTCCTCCGGCAATATTCATAACCGAATTCTCCTTGATTCAGGCCATTCAGATTACTCCCAATTGTATTTTCCGCAATCGCTGACAACAAAAAAAGGCTGGAAACTGTCCAGCCCTCTGATTCCATCGCGCTAATCGAACGTCAGTCGACAACATCTTCCGCCACCAGCGCCTTGTTCTTGTAGCCATCGTGATCGATCGCATCAAGCAGGCGCATCACATCGGCATAGATGACTTTCTGGTCGGCGCGCACAAAGATCTTGCGCGTCGTGTCGCCGTTTGTCTTTTGCTTGATGGCAGCGCCCAGCGTGGCCCAAGTGGCCTGAATTTCACCCGTCTTGGGCGTGCCGACATTGATGACCCCGGTATCCTGCAAGCTGACAAAGATCGGCTCAAGCAGATCAGGCGGCGGCGGCTCTTCGGACGGCGGCGGCAAATCCATCGGGATGCTGATGGTGGCCAGAGGTGCTGACACCATGAAAATGATAAGCAGCACCAGCATGATGTCCACGAAGGGCGTCACGTTGATTTCGGCATTGTCGGCAAAACGCTTTTTGCCGCCGCTACTGGATTCGCCTGTGCCTACTGTGCCAGCCATTGTTATTTACGTCCTTCGACCGCTCCAAACAATTACTTAATCAAGTTTAAACTCGACCTCGACGATCGCTGTGATTGTACGGCCTGAAGCCTTGTACCGCCATCGTTTTACCGTCGAGAGCGCCGCCTCCTCAAAATATCCCGGTGAAGTCGCAGACACCACGACGGCGTCCGTGACTATTCCATCGGGTCCAATCGTTACGCGAATTCGCACCGTTCCTTCTTTTTCCGCGTCCAGCGCACGCTTCGGATATCGTGGTGCTGGTTTCGAAATTGGGCTGTCGATAACCTGTCTGTCCGACAGAATGGTCGTCGCATCGGACGTGCTTTCAGCTGGTGGCTGCGGCTTCAACGGGATTGGCGGAACTTTGACCGCCGTCGGCGGCGGCGGCACCGCGCGAGGCCTAAACCGGGGCTTTTCGATCACCACTTCTTCAGGAGGAGGCGGTGGCGGCGGTGGCGGTGGTGGCGGAACAATCGCCAAAATCTCGTCCACCGGTTCATCGAAAATCGCCGGAACGATGCCCCACGTCGAAGCGACGTAATACAAAATGCCGATATGCAGAAGCACCGACACAATTATCGTTATGTAGACCGAGCGCCTATCCATGGCGGTGCTTTACCCGACCCTTGACCACTATGAACCCGATGAATCTATGCGGTCCTCTGCCACCAGGGCGATCTGGTAGAAACCAGTGTCCTGGATGAGATTCATGA
>JANOFD010000057.1:0-3452 GCA_031413455.1 Rhodobiaceae bacterium | reverse complement strand
CTGAGTTTATGATATCGAAGATGACCGGCACAACCAGCCACCGCTCAACGTCTGAAGCATTGCTCGCCATTGTGCGTGATTTCCCGGGCGAACGGATGAGCCTGCAAGACCTTATGGACGGTTTGGGCGAGCGCAGTTTTGGCTTCTTGCTTCTGCTGTTTGGCGTGGCCTGCGCGATCGCGCCACCGGGATTTGCCACCATTTTTTCGATCCCCCTGCTGTTCTTTGGTCTACAAATGCTGGCCGGGTACCGAACGCCGTGGCTGCCCAAAAACATTGCAAAACGCAGTTTCCTCAAGACCGATCTTGAGAAGTCGATCAAGCGCGCCGTTCCAGCGATGCGATGGGTTGAGACAATCTGCAAACCGCGCTTTCAGTTTATTGTCGGTCGACTGGGTGAACGGCTGTTGGGGTTGCTCGTTTTTGTGCTCGCTATCGTCATCGCGCTACCAGGCCCCGGGACAAATTTTCCACCGGGTGTGGCCATTGCCTTTATGTCGATTGCAATTATCGAGCGCGATGGTCTGTTGGTGTTCGCCGGTGTTGTAGGGTCGATGTTTGCGCTCTATATCGGCTGGCTGGGACTGCACCTGGTCATTACTGAAGTGCTGCCGTGGGTGTGGGCACATTTGACTGAGAGTTGGGCTTGGGCCCTGGATTGGTTTGCGAAAGTGACAGCATGACTGGTGTAATTTCAAAAACCCTTCTCCCCCAAGTCAGGGCAGCCGTGGCTGCCGCGGAGACCGTTCAACTGAAAGCCAAGAGTGGCGTTCGTGGCGTGATCGAGGCGGCAAAGGGCATCGACAACGCCCAGCATGCCGCACACGGATTTGCATGGCTTTCGACGTATGTTGAAGCCTTGCGGCAAATGCAGCGCTGGGCGGAACGACTGGAAGTTGAGGGCAAATTCGGCGAGATCGAGCAATTGATCTTGAGTGCGGCCTTTGGCGAGTACTGCGCGCAGATTTCCGGCGGCATTCCGATGAGCCAAAGCGAGATCGTTCGGCTTTCCGATCTGGGCGTATCGAGTGCCGATGCTGCGCGTTTTCACTCGGGCGCGGTCGCCGATTTGATTGCCGATGGGTTTTGCCCAGAAGTCAAAGCGGCACTCGCGTCGTTGATCGCGTCACGAGCCACAGCCGTCACGTTTGGTGATGTTGCGCTTGATGACGACATGAACCTCGTGCGCGATCAGTTTCGCAAATTCGTCACTGACCGTGTGGCGCCGTTCGCCCACTCCTGGCATTTGAAAGACGAGCTGATCCCGCTTTCGGTAATCGAAGATATGAGCGCGCTTGGCGTTTTTGGATTGACGATTCCTGAGAGTTTTGGAGGTGCCGGGCTTGGCAAGACGGCGATGTGCGTTGTCTCTGAAGAGCTTTCGCGCGGCTACATCGGTGTGGGATCGTTAGGCACGCGATCAGAGATTGCGGCTGAACTTATCCTGGGTGGCGGCACTGACGAGCAGAAAAAACACTGGCTGCCGAAAATAGCTTCAGGCGAAATTTTGCCGACAGCTGTTTTCACGGAACCCAACACCGGCTCTGATCTGGGAAGTTTGCGAACGCGGGCAACGCGGGAAGGTGATACCTGGAAAATCACTGGCAACAAAACCTGGATTACGCATGCGGCGCGCGCCGATATGATGACATTGTTGGTGCGCACCAGTCCAACCGCACCAGGATACAAAGGGTTGTCGATGCTCTTGGCGCCCAAGCCGCGTGGTTCGGAAACCAACCCCTTTCCTGCGAAAGGCATGAGTGGCGGCGAGATCAACGTGCTCGGCTATCGCGGTATGAAGGAATATGAGATCGGGTTCGATGGCTTTGAGGTGCCGCACGCGAATTTGCTTGGCGGTGCGGAAGGTCAAGGCTTCAAGCAACTGATGGTTACATTTGAGTCGGCGCGCATTCAAACCGCAGCACGTGCGATCGGTGTTGCGCAATCGGCGATGGATCTTGGGTTGCGCTATGCGCTGGACCGGCAACAATTCGGTAAAGCAATTTATGAGTTTCCTCGCGTCGCCAACAAGATCGTGATGATGGCGGTCGAGATTATGGTGGCACGGCAGCTGACGTATTTTGCGGCGCGTGAGAAAGATGCCGGACGGCGCTGCGATCTTGAAGCGGGAATGGCGAAGCTGCTGGCCGCGCGCGTGGCGTGGGCCGCTGCCGATAACGCAGTGCAGATCCACGGTGGCAATGGATTTGCACTGGAATACCCCGTGAGTCGGGTGCTGTGCGATGCGCGGATTTTGAACATCTTTGAAGGTGCGGCGGAAATACAGGCGCAAGTGATTGCGCGGCGATTGCTTGAAGACGGGAATTAGAGACGCGACTTGAAGTTGCAGGGCCGGTGTTGACGCGGTAAGGCAAGAGCATGTTTGAAGGCAAACTTTTAATCGGTATCGCGATCTTGATCGTGGCGGCAGTGTTGGTCGCCGGACTCTACAGCCTGTTCCGGGGTGGTGATTTTGCCCGAACATACTCAAACAAAATCATGCGGTACCGAATCGTGGCGCAGTTTGTGGCGATCATTGTAGTTTTGGCTGTGCTTTATTTTTCCGGGCGTGGTCCTGGGTAAGGAAACGGAAATGGTCGTCCTCAATCGTATCTACACACGCACTGGCGACAAGGGCGAAACCGGGCTTGGCTCAGGCAAGCGCGTTCAGAAATTCGATGCACGCATCGAGGCCTATGGCACGGTTGATGAGACGAATGCCTGTGTGGGTGTGGCGCGGCTCCATGCCGAGGGCAATCTCGATGTGATGCTAGCAAGGGTGCAGAATGACCTCTTCGATTTGGGTGCGGATCTTTGCGTGCCAGAAGATGGGAGCGAGATTGCCGCAAAGGCATTGCGCATCGTCGATGCGCAAGTCGACCGGCTGGAGCGTGAAATCGACGTGATGAATGAAGCCTTGCAGCCTCTGCGGTCGTTTGTGCTTCCGGGTGGCACTGCGTTGGCCGCCCATCTGCATGTGGCACGCACAGTGTGCCGGCGGGCCGAACGCTTGATCGTCAAGCTTGCGCAAAGTGAACCGGTTGGACCGGCTGCGGTCAAATATTCCAACCGCTTGTCGGATTTTCTTTTTGTCGCGGCGCGCTATGCTAATTTGTCACGGGGTGATGTGCTGTGGGTACCGGGCGCAAACCGCACTTAAAAATTGCGTTAGTTGCAATTGAATGCGGGACGGCTAGTTTTCGCGGCTAGACGCGACGATTTTAGACGGAGAGATTTATGCGAAAGGTTCTCAGCGGCGTGTGCCTTATGATTGCCGGCATTTGCAATCCGGTTCTTGCAGCCGAAACTGCGCCTGTGTCATTCGAGAAGGGCGTGACGCGAGGCGAATTGACGAAAATTCTTTCGTCACACGGTATGACCGTCAAGGACGAAACCAAGAGCGATGCCGATCTATGGCTAAAAGCAAAGTCGCCAAAGGGTACCGAGTTCGC
>JANOFD010000056.1:0-4046 GCA_031413455.1 Rhodobiaceae bacterium | reverse complement strand
GGCGAAGAGCAGATCTTTGATTTCGCCGCTTGTGGGTTTGCGTTTCGTGACGACGCGCAGTTCTTTTTCCGTGATGCGGCCATTGTCGCGGGACTGCAACAAAAAGCCGCCCGCCACGGTTCGTAGTGTCGTGCCTTGTGTTGTGGGATCGGGCAATCCGCCTGCGATCAGCAGGCGCAGGTTCTTTTTGGCGCTGAGAATTTTGCGCGCGTCGGCATCGGCATCGGGGGCGATGATGACCTCGGTATAGATCTTTGCCAGTTGCTCGGCGGTGGCGCCGTCAAGCGTGCGGTTGCAGGCGACAATGCCACCGAAAGCGCTGACGGGATCGCAGCGCAGCGCCAGCGCGTAGGCTTCGGCGAGCGTCGACGCCGTTGCCACACCGCACGGATTAGCGTGCTTGATGATGGCGATGACGGCGCTTGCTTTCGGATCGAATTCGGCAGCGAGTTCGTAGGCTGCATCGGTATCGTTGATGTTGTTGTACGAGAGTTCTTTGCCGCCGATCTGTTCGGCTGTCGCCACGCCAAAGCGCTGCTCGCCGGTGACGTAGAATGCTGCGGTTTGGTGCGGGTTTTCGCCGTAGCGCAGACTTTGTTTAAGCCTGCCTGCGATGGCGAAGCGGCGGGCAGGGACCACATCTGCTGATTTTTTGGCGCGCGCCAACTCAGCGTCAAACCAGGAGGCTATCGCTGCGTCGTAAGCTGCCGTGCGGGCGTAGGCTTTGGCCGCGAGTGACTTGCGGGTGTCGAGCGTGATTGCGCCTTTGTTGTCCCCCAATTCGGCGAGCACCGGGGCGTAATCTTCGACGTCGACGATGACGGCGGCGTAGCCGTGGTTTTTTGCGGCGGCACGGATCATGGCGGGGCCACCGATATCGATGTTTTCGACGGTTTCATCGAACGAGGCTTTGCGCGCGACCGTTTCCTCGAACGGGTAAAGATTGCAGACGAGGAGATCGATGCCTTCGATACCGTGCTCCTGCATGGCTTTGGCGTGCGAAGGTTCGTCGCGCAGAGCGAGCAGGCCGCCGTGAATGCGTGGGTGAAGTGTCTTGATGCGGCCGTCCATCATTTCCGGAAAGCCGGTGACGCTTGCCACGTCGGTGACTTTCAGGCCCGCTGCCGCGATTGCTTTTGACGTGCCGCCGGTTGAAATGAGATCGACGCCGAGTGCGGTCAACGCCCTGGCGAATTCAACCAGACCGTTCTTGTCAGATACCGATAACAGCGCACGACGAACCGGCCGCAAACTTGACGATGACATTCAATGCCGCCTTTCCCATCAACTTGAGGCGCGCAATAGCATGGCGGGTGACGGGCGTCCAAGTGAGACGATGTCTCAATGCACAGACGGATCAACGTCGCTGCTTGTCGCCCTTTTCAGAGCCCATTTGACGGTGACGGGCTCGCTCGCCGAATGGCCCGCCAGCACAATTTGCTGAGTTTTTCGTATGTGGTTGGCGTGTCCCAGATAGACGCTTTCGGCGATGTCCAATGCGCCGTCTGTGCCAAAGCGCCACGTGGCCCCGCTTGGCAGAGTGAGGACGACGCCTTTTCCGGCGCGCAGGACTTTCACGGCGGGATGCAGGTGAAACCGAACGGCGAAACCGTACGAGGTTGCCTTGGTGCCTTGTGGTACCAGGCGATCTTCACCGCGAATGTCGCCGCCGTCATGGGAGACAAATATTCGCCGTTCGTGCAGGCGTTCAAATACCGGGCAATAGCCGTCATGGCTCAGGTCCAGAAAGATGCCATCTTCGGATTCGCGGTTTTTTGCTTCGACCCGCGATGGCCCGTCAATCAGGCGCGGGCCCAGCAGTTTCAAGGCCAGGTCTCCGGCAACGATATGGGCAGACGAGGCGTCGGCGAGGGTCAGCGTGGAATGGGCGGCGGTCGCGCGCATCGCCGACTGCCACTCGTTGCCTTTCGTTTGTGAGACGCCGCAATTGACGATGATGCGCTCGGGCCCTGCGCTGAGCTCGAACGACAAGGCACCTGAGTGGGCGCGTAGGGACAGTGCCGGCGGCGGGGCGATACCGGTGTCTGCGATCAGCAGCGTCGGACCGCAACTGATGCGTTGATACCCGGATTGGGTGGCGTGCAGGACGGGCCGCTTGCGGCCGGTGTCGCGGGCGAGCAGCATCTCGGCCCAGCCGTCGACGCTTTCGGTGCTGCCGTTAAAAATGGCGAGACGCCCGTCACCGTGCTGCATGAACCTGATCATCGGCATCATGCGATCGAGCGCGCGCCTGATCGTGACGGGAATGATCAAGTCGCGCTGGACCATTGCGTCGACCAGAGACAAGAGGTCACTGGCCACTTCCAGGACGGTTTCAGGGTTTCGCGAGATGTGCCCGCCGTCTTGCAGGATTTGAGCTGTGAGCTCCTCGGCAAGGATGTGCTGGCCTTTGGCGACGCGAAATTCACCGTCGGGCAGACAGACCCCGGATTGCACCAGGCCTATGGCGGCGGTCAGACGTGGCAGTCCCTTTGGCGCCAGCCGTGCGGTCTTGGACAGGTGCCTCGCCTGACGTGCCATCGACAGCAATATGCGGGAGCGGAACAGCACATCGGCATTGGACAGAATGAGCCGTCCGAAACTCGCCCAGGTCATCAGGCGGCGGGCGATGATATGGGGACGCCATGCTATTTCGTTCCAATCGCCGTAGTTTCGCGCCCAATGCGCGATCAATTGGCGCAGATGGTCTTGAAACGGTTCCGACCCTCCCGCATCGAAATGCCGGAGCCAATGGAAACTGTGAAGGCTTTCGGACCACAGGTCGCTGGGCGAATGGACAAGGAACGGCGAGCCATCGCGCGCCGCCACTTCACCACCAGGCAGCCGAAAGCGGCCCATGAGCATGAGTTCGGCTTCGCTTAAGCTTTTGGGATGAAAGTTGCGTGGGTACACCAGCAGGCGATCTGGCGCTGGGCCATTGAGTGAGCGCTGCCAGAACCTGGATTTGTAAACAAGGCGCGCGGCACTTGAGCCCAGTGAACTTACCGCGCCGCTCGCCAATTCTTTTGCGTGGATTTTAAGATTCAATTTGTAGACCGGCGCTTCTTCGTTAGCCGCCGCGAAGCTTGGCGATGTTGTCGCGATAGCGCTCAGGCCCGCCGGAGAACGCGGCCGTTCCGGCGACGAGGACGTCGGCTCCTGCTTCGACTGCAAGGGCTGCGGTTTTCCCATTGATCCCTCCATCGACCTCCAATTCGATGGCTTTGCCTGACCGGTCAATGAGTGCGCGGACCTCCCGCATTTTTGCACGCTGTGAGTCGATAAAGCTCTGCCCACCGAAACCCGGGTTTACTGTCATCACGAGAATCAGGTCGATGTCGGACAAGATAGGCTCGATTAGCGAAACGGGTGAGCCCGGATTTAATGCGACGCCAGCTTTTTTTCCTGCGGCCTTAATGAGTTGGAGTGTCCGGTGAATGTGGGGGCCTGCTTCGGGGTGCACGGTGATGATATCGGCCCCGGCGTCCGCAAATTCCTTGATGAACGGATCGACGGGTGAAATCATCAGATGCACGTCGAGGGGCAGGTTTGTATGCGGTCTCAGCGCTTTGACCATTTGCGGACCAATCGAAATGTTGGGTACAAAGTGACCGTCCATCACATCGACATGAATGTAATCGGCACCAGCTTGCTGCATAGCACGGACTTCTTCGCCGAGCCTGGAAAAGTCTGATGCCAATATCGAGGGAGCGATTTTTGGGGTCTTGCGCATAGGGTGCGGCTTAGCGGGTTGGAGCAAGTCTCGCAACGAATGTCATGCAGTTCTCCGCAAACGGCAGGCATAAAAACCATCCAATCCGCCAAGTTCCGGCCAATGGCCGGGCTGCGTTCTGAGGTCGCTGGCGGGGGTCATGAACTGCGTCTGGCCTGAAATTTCGCTGGCGGTGACCGGTTGACGGCTGAAATTCCGGTGGTCTTGCAGGAAATTCTCGACCACCTCTTCGCCTTCTTCCTGCGCGAGCGAGCAGACGCAATAGACGAGCATACCGCCGGGTTCAACCATTTCGGCGGCAGCTGCTATGAGG
>JANOFD010000055.1:0-5695 GCA_031413455.1 Rhodobiaceae bacterium | reverse complement strand
GTGATGTCACCAGCAGCATTTGGGAATCAGGCTTGTTCACCACCCATCCATGTTTTGCGGGTGAAGTTATGTTCGGCTTCGACCAAACGCACCGTGCCGGTTTTCGAACGCATAACGATGGAATGGGTCATCGCCCCGCCGGGAAAACGGCGTACACCGCGCAACATCGAGCCATCGGTGACGCCGGTAGCCGCGAACATCACGTCGCCTTTTGCCAAATCATCGAGATAATATTTGCGCGTTAAGTCTTCGATGCCCATGCGTTTGGCGCGGGCTTTTTCTTCCTCTTCCGAAAAAATCAATCGTGCCTGCATCTGGCCGCCGATTGAGCGCAGAGCCGCCGCCGCCAGCACACCTTCCGGCGCACCACCCTGGCCGATATAGATGTCGATGCCGGTCTCGGGCTCGCTTGTGTGAATAACGCCAGCGATGTCGCCGTCCGAAATCAACGCGACAGCCGCCCCCGCCTCACGAACCTTGGCGATGAGCGTGGAATGCCTGGGCCGATCCAGAATGCACGCCGTAATCTCGCGCGGCGGAACACCCTTGGCCTTGGCCAGCGCCATGATGTTGTCACGTGGATCGGCGTCAAGATCGACGATGCCTTCCGGATAGCCACCGCCAATGGCGATTTTGTCCATATAGGTGTCAGGCGCGTGCAGCAGACTGCCACCCTCAGCCACCGCTACCACGGCAAGCGCATTCGCCATCGCTTTGGCCGTCAGCGTCGTGCCTTCAAGTGGATCGAGCGCGATGTCGACTTTGGGGCCCTTGCCGGTGCCAACCTTTTCACCGATGTAAAGCATCGGCGCTTCATCGCGCTCACCTTCGCCGATGACAACCGTGCCGTCGAAATTGCACTGATTGAGCGCCTTGCGCATGGCATCGACTGCGGCCTGGTCGGCATCGTGTTCGTTACCGCGCCCGATCTGCTCGTACGCGGCGATAGCTGCAGCTTCGGTAACGCGCGCAAGTTCCAGTGTCAGAATGCGCTCAAGCCCGTCGGCTAGAACAATGTCTCTCATTTTATCCTCAGAAGCGTTCAATACGAACCATGCAGGGTTGTTCCATGACGATGCCGGTCGCCACAACAGCGCTCAGCGCTTTGGCCATGGCGGATTCCTCAGCCTCATGCGTGATCATCACAACAGGAACAGCGCCCCCCGGCGAGCGGCTGCGCTGCAACATCGATTCGATCGAGATCGCCTGATCGGCCAGGCAACGCGACAGAACGGCAATCACACCAGGACGGTCTATCACGGTGAATCTCAGGTAGCAGGCCCCCGAATGCTCTGAAATGGGGGACAATCTTTGGCCGCTGGATGCGCGATGCTGGTGAACCGAAGGCAGGCAGGCGCGCGCCACGCGCAATGTCCAGCACATCAGCCATCACCGCAGATGCAGTAGGACCCGCTCCCGCGCCGCGGCCTTCATAAACGGACTTGCCCACGAGATCGCCTTCCGCGACGACCGCATTGAAGACCCCGTCAACATCGGCAAGCGGCGTACCCAACGGCACCATCGCCGGATGAACGCGCTGTTCGATGCCGTTTGCGGTGCGAGTGGCCAGACCCAGCAACTTGATACGAAAGCCGAATTCGTGGGCAAATTTTATGTCGAGCGGCGTAATGCGCTCAATGCCTTCGACATGAATGCCATCGAGCGCCGGCGCGTTGCTGAAAGCCACAGCGGCCAACAGGGACAGTTTGTGCGCGGTATCCATGCCGCCGATGTCAAACGTGGGATCAGCCTCGGCGTAACCCAGTTTCTGCGCTTCAGCCAGCACGTCTTCGAACGCGCGGCCACTGGCCTCCATCGTCGTCAGAATATAGTTGCAGGTGCCGTTCAGAATTCCGTAAACGCGGGAAATACGGTTGGCACCCAGACCTTCGCGCAAAGCTTTGATGATCGGAATGCCGCCAGCCACGGCCGCTTCGAAATTCAGCGCCAGGTCTTTGCTTTCGGCGGCATTGGCAAGCGCCACACCATGATGCGCCAGCAACGCCTTGTTGGCGGTGACGACGGGCACGCCGCGCTGAAGCGCTGCTTCAACGCAGGCCTTGGCGGGGTCGCCTTCGCCACCCATCAATTCAACGAACAGATCAATCGGCGCGGACCGTGCGAGTGTCACCGGATCGTCGAACCACTCGACGCCAGCCATACTGAAGCCGCGATCTTTGCTTTTGTCGCGCGCACTGACGGCTTTGAGTTCCAGACGCCGCCCGCAACGCGCCGATAGCGCTTCGCCCTGCTCGACAATAATGCGCGCAACCGTTGCGCCGACGGTGCCGAGGCCGGAAATCCCTACTCGTAATGCTTTCATTGTGCTGCTGCGCGGGTGGTGCCCGCTTCCGCTTGAGAAGGACCGGAGGTCAGGAATTTGCGAATGTTGCGCGCTGCCTGGCGAATGCGATGCTCGTTCTCGACCAGGGCAATGCGCACATGGCCGTCGCCGTATTCGCCAAAGCCGATGCCTGGCGCGACTGCGACCTTGGCGTGCTCGAGCAGAAGTTTTGAAAATTGCAGCGAACCCAGCGCGCGAAACGCCTCGGGGATCGGGGCCCAGGCGAACATCGACGCCTCGGGCGCGGGCACGGCCCACCCAGCCCTCGTGAAACCGTCGATCAAAACATCGCGACGGGATTTGTAAATCGCGCGCATTTCGTCGACACAATCCTGCGGCCCGTTCAGGGCGGCGGTGGCCGCAACCTGGATCGGCGTGAATGCCCCATAATCGAGATAGGATTTAATCCGGCCAAGCGCGTGAATAAGTTTTTCGTTGCCTGCCGCAAAACCCATGCGCCAGCCCGGCATCGCATAGGTTTTCGACAGCGAGTTGAATTCCACCACAATGTCCTTGGCACCCTGCACCTGCAGCATTGATGGCGGCGGGTTGTTTGAGAAGTAAATCTCGGCATAGGCCAGGTCAGACAAAACCCAAAGTCCCTTGGCCTTGGCGAATTTCACGACGTCGTCGTAGAAGGCAAGGTCCACGACTTGCGCGGTCGGGTTCGACGGATAGCTGACCACGACCGCGGTTGGCGGCGGCACCGCATGGCGCACGGCGCGTTCCAGACCGCGCAGGAATTGCTCCGGGCTGGACGCTTCGACATGGCGAATAGCAGCACCGGCCAGGATGAAACCAAAGGCGTGAATGGGATACGACGGGTTTGGCACCAAAATCGTGTCACCGGGCGCAGTGACAGCCTGCGCCAAATTGGCAAAGCCTTCCTTCGAACCAATGGTCGCAATGATTTCGCGTTCCGGGTCCAGCTTCACCCCAAAGCGGCGCGCGTAGTACGCAGCCATTGCCTTGCGCAATCCAGGAATGCCACGCGACGACGAATAGCGGTTGGTGCGCGGATTGCTCATCGTCTCGATCAGCTTGTCGACGATGTGCTTGGGCGTGGGCATATCGGGATTACCCATGCCAAAGTCGATGATGTCATCACCCGCGGCGCGCGCCTTGGCTTTGAGGCGGTTGACTTCCTCAAAGACGTAAGGCGGCAAGCGCTTGATGCGATGAAAGTCGGAAGTCACAGTCTCTCCATAGTCACAAATAGGCCGCCGCAATTGGATTTGCGGCGGCCATTATCGTCGATTCAACCGGCTGATGCGACCCCGATGCAGGGCTTATTTGCTGCCGTCGGGCTTTTTCTCTTCCTCGGCCGCAGGAGCAACGGGCTTGGCAACTGGAACTGCAGCGGCCGGAGGCGCCGCCGGCGCTTGCGTTCCACCGCGCAGTTCGTCGGCCGTATGCTGGGCATTGTCGCGGTCGGCAACCAGACTGTCGCGGATTTCCCGGCGCTGTGATTCGGTCGTCGACAGTTGGCGCGGCTCCACTTGTGTGTTCACGTTGGGGAACTCGGTCGGCTTGTCAGCAGTCTTGATCCGTGGACCCTCAGGCTCTTCCGCCAGCGGATCAATCACAGGGCTGGCCTCAGTCGAGGCCGCCACCGCCGGTTTGGCGACTTGCGTTGTTTCGGCCTTGGATTCCGCCGTTTCCGCAGGCTCTGAAACACCGTCGATCCAGGTCGTTGGCTTGGTCCATTCGGGCATCGTCGAACACGATGCCAGGAGAGTGGCGGCGACACACACGGGAATTACTTTCAAATCTAAGCGCGGCATAACGCGACAGCTCCGTACTTTTTGGGGCAATTTGGGGCGCACCTGCGCCAAAGCCTTGTGCCCTGGGGATCAACCTTATTTTGCGCGAAGACGCTTGGAAACTCCACCTTTAATATTTCGGGCGTAAAGCCTTAACCGTGCGGCTGTGACACTTGCCGCAATCTAGCCCGCCCAAACAGCACCTTTCCGGTTATAATAGTAACCGGTCCGGAGAGAAAGACGATGCAAGAGCAAATCAAGAAGAGCGACTATCGCGTCAACGACCCCGCCGAATTCTCGCGCAACATGGTCAAGGTGGCGGCCCAAAGCCAACGTTTGATCACCGATTTTATCAAGGCACAGGCAAAGACCAAGCCCGATGGTGGCTCCAAAGACCCCCTGAATCTCGGTCAAACCTTTGTCGATTTTCTGGGTCATGCGATGCGCAATCCCAGCCATTTCGTCGAAGCGAACTTCAAACTCTGGCACGACTATCTCAATCTTTGGCAGCACACGGCCCAACGCATGTTGGGCCAGGACGTGCCGCCGGTGATCGAACCTGCCCCCGGCGACAAGCGCTTCAAGGACAAGGATTGGTCCGAGCATCAGGTGTTCGACTTCATCAAGCAATCCTACCTGCTCAGCGCGCGCTGGTTTCAATCAACCATGAGCGACGTCAAGGGCCTCGACGACAAGACGCGAAAGAAGATTGATTTCTACACCAAGCAATTCGCCGACGCGCTGAGCCCCACGAATTTCCTGATGACGAACCCGGAAGTTCTGCGCACGACGTTTCAGTCAAATGGTGAGAACCTGGTCAAGGGCCTCGACAATTTGTTGAAAGACATGGAGCGCGGCAAAGGCCAACTCCAGATTACCCAGACCGACATGGAATATTTCGAGGTCGGACGCAATCTGGCGCTGACGCCGGCCAAGATCGTTTTCCAGAACGATCTGCTGCAACTGATCCAATACGAGCCAACAACAGAAGAGCAATACAAGCGCCCGCTGGTGATTTTCCCGCCCTGGATCAACAAATACTACATTCTCGATTTGGGCGAGAAAAACTCGTTCGTCAAATGGGCGACAGCGCGCGGATACACGGTGTTCGTGGCGTCATGGGTCAATCCTGATTCCAAACTCGCGCAAAAGACATTCGAAGACTACATGCGCGAAGGCGTGTTCGGTGCGCTCGATGCCATCGAGAAAGCCACCGGCGAGAAAGAAGTCAACGCCATCGGCTATTGCATCGGCGGCACGTTGTTGTCGGCGACGCTCGCCTATATGGCGACCAAGGGCGACAACCGCATCAAATCGGCGACGTTCTTTGCCGCACAAACCGACTTCTCAGAATC
The DNA here is from genome assembly GCA_031413455.1 of Rhodobiaceae bacterium. Classification (GTDB taxonomy): domain Bacteria; phylum Pseudomonadota; class Alphaproteobacteria; order Micropepsales; family Micropepsaceae; genus SZUA-430. The sequence goes on along the minus strand of JANOFD010000055.1, from coordinate 233 downwards.
CGGTGATTTGCAGGTCTTCATCGATGACGCCCAATTGGCCTCGATGGAAGAAACGATGAAAGCCTCAGGCGGCTATCTCGACGGCGCAAAGATGGCAACAACCTTCAACATGCTGCGCTCGAACGATCTGATCTGGAGCTTCGTCGTCAACAATTACCTGCTCGGCCGCGACCCGATGCGCTTCGACCTGCTCTACTGGAACGCCGACGCGACGCGCATGCCCATTAAAATGC
>JANOFD010000054.1:0-6584 GCA_031413455.1 Rhodobiaceae bacterium | reverse complement strand
CCGCCGATATACATGCCGGGGCGGCGGCGGACGGGTTCAAGCCCCTCAAGGACTTCGATGTCTTTGGCGGAGTAGTTTTTGGATGATTTGTCGTCGTCGTCCATATCGAAGAGATCGGCCCTGCTGGCGGGTTTTGCCATTGTTACGCTCGTGACTGAAACTGTTGAATCGGGAGGGGACTATATCGACTTGGGGCGTAATCCAACCCGGAGAATTTATGCACAGACGCGCTATTTTCTGCGAAAAAGCCAGAGAGGCGTGTTAGAGGCCGGTGACAAATTGAGTGGAGTGCTGGATGTCTGGTCTGTTGAATGTGCCGTTGCGTCTGCCCTGTGGACAAGTGCTGGCGAACCGGGTGGCGAAGGCTGCGATGACGGAAGGCCTCGCGGACGTGCACAATGGTGCAACGGACCGGCATGTGCGGCTCTATCAGCGCTGGGCCAGTGGTGGAATGGGGCTGCTGTTGACCGGCAATATCCAGATCGACCGTCAGCATCTGGAACGTGCGGGCAATGTGGCGATCGACGGTCCGGTCAGCGCCGGGCATATGGCGGCGCTCAAGTCCTGGATCGCTGCGGCGAAATTGGGCGGGGCGCAGGTCTGGGCACAGTTATCGCATGCGGGACGGCAAACGCCCAAGGCGCTGAATGCCAATCCGCTGGCGCCATCGGCAGTGAAATTGGGCTTGCCAGGTGGCCAGTTCGGCGATCCGCGCGCGATGACCGGCGATGATGTTCAAGACGTCATTGGCCGGTTTGCGCACGCGGCCTCCGTTTGCCGCGATGCGGGGTTTACCGGCGTGCAGGTGCATGCAGCACACGGCTATCTTCTCTCGGAGTTTCTGAGCCCGCGGGTTAATCAGCGTACTGACGAATGGGGTGGTTCACTTGAGAACCGGGCGCGGCTGCTGCTCGCCGCGATCAAAGCGGTTCGGGCGAAAGTTGGAGCGGATTTTGCGGTTTCGGTGAAGCTGAACTCGGCGGACTTCCAGAAGGGCGGTTTCAGCAACGAAGAATGCCTGATCGTTGTGGGATGGCTCAATGAGGCTGGTGTTGATCTGCTTGAGATATCCGGTGGCACCTATGAACAACCGAAGATGGCGGGTCTCAGCGGCATTGAACCGGCAGCGGATGAGGCGGTTCGTGAAAGTACACGGCTGCGGGAAGCCTATTTCATCGACTATGCGTCGGCCATTGCGAAGGTCGCGCAGATGCCGCTGATGGTCACCGGCGGGTTTCGAACCCGCGCGGGGATGGAAGACGCACTGAAGATTGGTGCCTGCCACGTCATCGGTGTCGGGCGTCCATTGTGCGGCGACCCGTTGTCGGTGAAGAAGTTACTGACGGGGGAGGCCGAGACGCTGCCGGCGTATGAGCGGCGGTTGCGTGTTGGACCGGGTTGGCTTGGCCCAAACTCTCCACTGTCGCTGGTGAAGATGATCAATGGCTGGGGCTCACAGGGCTGGTATTGTTTGCAGCTACTGCGGATGGGGGACGGGAAGGACCCGGATTTGCGAATGTCCGTTCTGCGCGCCGTGAAGGACTATGCTGGCAACGAGGCACAAGCGGCGAAACTGTTGGCACGCGCAGCGTAGATCGGCGCTATGCCACACCTTTGTGCCAAAACAGTGGCGGGAAGATAAACGCAAGCTGAACGAGGCGTCGCTTTTAGTTGCTTTGATTGTCATCGATGCAAGCCCCACCTTTGGTAGTGCACCGGCGTTCCTGCGTATGTCGGGTTCGGTGCAAAACATCGGGGCTGTGGTCTTTCCTCAAGGTCCTGCGGTCAGCGCCGATGGCGGGCTCATCTTTGGTCGGATGAGCCCGCATTTTTTTCGCGTGCAAACTGCTTGCGCTGGCGGCGGTGTTCGGGCATTCCCTGTGGCAATGGGGATGAAAATTATTCGAGCGGTGCTGTGTCTTTGCGCGCTATTGGCGGGCGGTTCTGCGCGCGCAGATTTGGTCACGCGTCTGCCAACAAACGACAAGGTTGTGGCACTGACTTTTGATGCCTGCGAGGGTTGGGAGCGGGTTTCATTCGACCGTCAGATTCTTGAATTCCTGCTCTTGCGGCAAATCCCGTTCACGCTTTTTGCAACCGGAAAATTCGTCGAGAACAACGCGAGCGATATTGAAATGCTGGCGGCGCTCGATTTCGTGGATATTGAAAACCACTCTTGGGATCATCCGAACACGATGAACCGTTTTGCGCCGCAAGCGGTTGAACAGCAGATCGAGCGCGCCCGGGAAAGCATCACACGGGCCACGGGACGTGCGCCACAGTTCTTTCGCTTTCCCGCCGGAAAGTCTAATGCGCGCGGGCTTGTAGCGTCTGAAGCGCTGGGGCTTCACGTTGTGCACTGGCGATGGGCAAGTGGCGACCCTAGCAAAAGCGAAACGGCCGACAGGCTGATCGCGCGGACGATGACGAACGTGGCGCCGGGCGACATCCTCATCTTCCATATCAATGGCCGCGGAATACATACCGCCGAAGCATTGCCGGAGATCATCGATCGCTTGCAAGCGGATGGTTATAGGTTCGTTCTGGTATCCGACTATGTCGGGCAGCCCCGGCCGCGTAAGCCAAGTGGAGAGGCGCCAATGGTTGTCTGGCAATTGAGAGTTGAAGATTGGTTGACTCGGCTGCCAGCCATTGGGCTCCGGAGCGCGCTAAGATGAAGGGCTTGACCTCAAAAGAGTTTCGACTGATCGCTTTAGTTCGTGCACAGTTGGCCAGACATAACCGAGCTCCAATAGTTGTTGACCTCCGAAGTCGCGGAATGCTGTTGCGAGTGGTCGCCCGCCAAGCCTGTCATAGAAGGCGCGGGCTGGTATATTTTGCTCCAGCACCCAAAGGCCAACCTTATCGAATTCAAAAGCGAGTAAGGAATTTGACATTGCGAGCATGAGTTGGGCGCCCAACTTTTGTCGCTTGGCTTTTTGGAGAAGATTGACTGCGAAGACTTCGCCGTCTGTGAGTAATTCTCCATTGCGAGCGGGTCCAGATGTGGCAAAGCCGACGACTTCACCATTTTCCGTCGTTGCAACGACGGTTGTTTGCCGCGCCAGGGGATTGTTAAAACGCTCCAGCCAAGTAGCGGTTCCTTGTTCAAGGGAAAGGCCATCAAGAAAGGCGCGAGGCATTATCCCGGTGTAAGTTTCGCGCCACGCCTGAATGTGAATTTTTGCAAGGGCGGCGGCGTCTGTTGGATTTGGCGGTCTTAGTGGCACGGATGCGGCCTCTTGCGATGTTGGGTAAGACCTACCACATTGGCAGGACAGAGGTGAGAGCATGACACTGGAACATATGGAGCAGCGGCGCATTGTGCGCGTGACGCGCGGGATGCCGACGGAAGATGGCGCGGGTGTGAAACTTACCCGGCTGATTGGAACGCCGGAGATCGGGGATATCGATCCGATACTGATGCTTGATAATTTTGGCTCGGACGATCCCAAGGCCTATATCGCGGGCTTTCCGGCGCATCCGCATCGCGGGTTTGAAACCGTGTCCTACATGATCTCTGGCAGCCTGCGCCACAAGGACAATAAGGGTGGCGAGGGAATCATCACCGATGGCGGCGTGCAATGGATGACGGCCGGGCGCGGTGTGGTGCATTCGGAAATGCCAGCGCAGACGAGCGGGCTGATGTTCGGATTTCAGCTGTGGCTCAATCTTCCGGCCAAAGAAAAAATGAGAGAGCCTTGGTATCGCGACATTCCTGCGGCCCAAATTACTCAGATCGATCTCGGTGCCGGCGTGTCGGCCAAGCTGATTGCGGGCCGGTGGAACGCAGAGGTGGGTCCGGGGCCTGAGCGGGAAACTGATCCGTTCATCGTTGATGTGGCGTTGCCGCCTCAAGGCGCTGTTTCCATTCCCGTGCCGGGTGGGCATGCGGGGTTTGCTTATGTCTTTCAGGGCAAGGCGGCGCTTGGCCTTGGCGGTGAAGTGCGGGAGCTTGGCAAAGGCGAGATGGGCGTTATGTCAGCTGAAGGCGGCTTGAACGCGGTTGCAGGTTCTGAGCGCGCGCGGTTATTGATCGTCGCCGCGAAGCCGCTGCGCGAGCCAATCGCCAAGCACGGTCCGTTCGCAATGAACACGCAAAACGAAATCAGGCAGGCGGTCAGTGACTTCCAACGGGGGCTGTTTTGAGTGACCAGAACTTCCACCAGGGCCGCTTGATTGTTTTAACAATCGGCATGGTCTTGACGAGTTCGGTTTTTTTGGCGCCGAGGGACACGACATAGGCTTCCGGCAAATAACCAACGACGGCGGCGACACCCGTCATGTCGGAGAACTCAATCTTCGACAGGTTCTTTCCCATATCGGTGTCGACGTGGGCGAGCATGGCGCGCCATTGTTTGACGTTGTCGCCATCCATTGTGGCGACCAGATCGCGCAGCGTGTTTTCCGATCCCGGCCGTGTGACGAACATGTCGAGGTCGCTCACGACCACTTGAATGTAGGGCATGGTTGACGCGGCGATTGCGGCCTCCAATCCATGTAGCTGTGGCTCGAGGTGTTTGGGCAGGATCTTGGCCAGCTTTTCCCGGCGTTTGCGCAACGAGTCCAGGGCGGCGTCACGTTTGCGGATCAGTGTGGGGCAAAGTGTGCGGGTTTCGGGGTCATACGTCTCAGAGTCGAGGGGCTCCTCGACGAGTTGCACGTCGCGCGGTTCAAACAGGGCCAGCCAACCGATCGGGACCCAGTCGCAGGAATGCGCGATCTCGTTGTCGGTGCTGTTGTGAGAGAAAACCGGCCGTTTGTCCGGACGGCCGATCAGATAGGAGTAGCTCGACATCGCTTTCCGCCTCCAACGCGATTCAACACGACTCACATTGCGTCACAGGATTTGGAATTCCGCAATAAACCCGCAGCGCTCTCTTTACGCTGCGAGCTAGCGATTCGCACCGCACTGTTTTTACTTTTCACGCGGGTTACAGCCGAAGTTGCTGTAGTCAAATTTGTGACGCGCACAAACAAAAAGAGCCGGGATTGCACCCGGCCCTTTTGTCAGCTTCGAAGGACGATTGTCAGACCGAATAGTACATCTGGAATTCGATCGGATGCGGGGTGTGCTCGTAGGCGTGCACTTCTTGCATTTTGAGTTCGATGTAGCTGTCGATAAAATCGTCGCTGAAGACGTTGCCGCGCTTAAGGAATGCGCGGTTGCGGTCGAGATTGTCGAGTGACTCGCGAAGCGACCCGCACACTTGCGGCACGTCTTTCAATTCCTCCGGCGGCAGGGCGTAGAGATCTTTGTCCATTGGTTGGCCGGGATGGATTTTGTTCTGGATGCCGTCGAGGCCCGCCATCAGCATCGCCGCATAAGCGAGATAGGGATTGGCGCCCGGATCGGGGAAGCGGACTTCGATGCGCTTGGCCTTTGGGCCGGCTCCGAATGGAATGCGGATCGACGCCGAACGATTGCGCGAAGAATAGGCCAGAAGAACCGGCGCTTCGAAGCCCGGGATCAAACGCTTGTAGGAATTAGTCAGCGGGTTGGTCAGCGCGTTGATGGCTTTGGCGTGTTTGATGATGCCGCCGATATAATAGAGGCACATCTCGGAAAGGTCGGCGTAGCCTGAGCCGGCGAAGAGCGGCTGACCGCCCTTCCAGATCGATTGATGCACGTGCATGCCGGAACCGTTGTCGCCTTTGATGGGCTTGGGCATGAAGGTTGCGGTCTTGCCGTAAGCGGCCGCCACTTGATGCACGACGTATTTGTAGATCTGCATGCGGTCTGCGGTTTTCACCAGCGTCGAGTATTTGAAGCCAAGCTCGTGCTGTGAGGGTGCGACTTCGTGGTGATGTTTCTCGGGCTCTATGCCCATGTCACCCATGATGGACAACATCTCGGAGCGAATATCCTGACAGCTGTCGACGGGCGGGACGGGAAAATATCCGCCTTTGACCGGCGGACGGTGGCCCAAGTTGCCGTGCTCGTACTGGGTGCCGGTGTTGTAAGGGCCTTCGGTGGAGTCGATTTCGACGCTGCACTTGTTCATGCCGACAGCGTAACGGACATCGTCGAAGATGAAGAACTCGGCTTCCGGTCCGAACATCGCGGTATCGCCGACGCCTGCGGACTTCATGTAGGTTTCGGCGGCTCTGGCGATAGAGCGCGGGCAGCGGCCATAGGGCTGGTGGGTCGTTGGCTCGAGCACGTCGCAGAACAGGATCAGCGTCTTTTGCGCAAAAAACGGATCGATCACCGCCGATGCGGGGTCGGGCAGAAGCGTCATGTCCGATTCGTTGATGGCCTTCCAGCCTGCGATCGACGAGCCATCAAACATTGTGCCCGTCTCAAACAGGTCTTTGTCGACGAGAGACAGGTCGAAAGTCACGTGTTGCCACTTACCGCGCGGATCGGTGAAGCGCAGGTCGACGAATTTGACTTCTTCGTCTTTGATTCTCTTGAGGACGGTATCTGCGTTTGCCATGAGAGTTTTTGCCTTTCTAGATTGCTTCGTGACCGGTTTCACCGGTGCGAATGCGGATGACTTCCTCAACTGAGGAGACGAATATTTTGCCATCTCCGATGCGGCCGGTGCGGGCGGCGCGCTGGATAGCTTCGACTGCGCGAT
>JANOFD010000053.1:0-4311 GCA_031413455.1 Rhodobiaceae bacterium | reverse complement strand
GGGCGGCGGAGGTATCTTTGCACTGGCCGGCACCAAAGCAACACCGATCACCCCAGCGCAGAATGAAGCTTTGGCAATGCTTCCGATCATCTTTGGCCCGACTTTGCTAATGACGGCGCCAAGGTCAGTCAGGAATGGGGCCACATTGTGGCAGACATAGCCTGACTTCGACCAATCGCAAGTGGGTGATTGCCCGACCTGGTCGATAGGGGTAGGCTCAAATAATTGCTACAAAAAGCGCATCACAAACTGCGCAGGGAGCGCAAGTGCAAAATGAAGAAAGCACTATTCGCCGCGGTTATCGGCTCAGTCTTAATCGCGTCAGGAATGGCGAAGGCAAGCGATTATTGCGATGGCTTTCAATCTGGCTACAAGGCCGGATATTGCTATCGTCAATTTGGATGCATCCCGCCGATTCCACCTATCTGTCCTATCCCGAGGATTGGCGAGAATAGCTTTCAGGACGGCTACAATCGGGGGTTCACGGCTGGCTCGGCGACTCGCTGATACCGATGGCGAGGTGGGGCGCGATCGCAGCCACCTTGGCCGCAAGCCCCGTTGGAAACGATTTCGACAACATGATTCTAATTCACCGTGTCTCGACGCTTGCTTTTTGTGTTTATCCGGCCAAACGGTCGCGACGAACAGCATGATCGCCATCCTCGATATAGATTGACTCGAGACGGTTGGGTTACGGTGACAGTGCACTTATCTCTTCAGCGAAAATCTACGGCCAGGAATCTAGGACGAATTGGGGGTCTGACCCCATGTTTTCCATTCACATCTCCAATACAAAAGCGACGTCATCCCTTCCTGATTGATGTATGCCTTGTCTCAATTACATAAAGAGTCCCGTTAATTGAGGCCCCGGTATGGGTCCACATTTTTGAAGAGTGGGCGGATCGTCATTCTACACGTTCGGTTTGCCGATACTGTGATCGATGGTACGGTCCAATCAGGAGGTCTTTGATGTCACTTTCGGATTTAGCGGCGCTGGGATCGTTCATCAGCGGCCTCGGCGTGCTGGTGTCGCTGGTGTTTCTGTATTTTCAGCTGAGGCAGATCGGTGTTCAGGTGAAACAGGCAGAGAAGTACCAGCGTGCCATGATGAACCAGGGCGCACTCGCGGGCACCCGCGAAATCATTCAGGCCTTCGCCGAGCCGCACTCGGCCGCACTCTTAAGCCGGGTCACGGCCGGTGAGCGTGATTTCACGGCAATAGAACTTTATCAGTTGAGCATGCTGCTCCGGCAGTCGTTGATCGGCTTGCAAGACACGCTGTTTCAGCATCGTGAGGGCCTGATCGACGACGGAACGCTGGAGAATGCATTTCGCGCGAACCGCACGACGCTTGCGCAGCCGGTATTCCGTACGATTTGGATGCAAAGCCGGGAAACGTTTGCACCTGAGGTGGCGTCGCGCGTGGACAAGTTGATCTCCGATCGCCCTGTCGCCAAGCCGGTTGACCCTGTCGCGCGGTTTCAAGCCAACCTGGCCAAAATCATCGCTTCATAGAAATCTAACTGAGAGAGGCAACAGCGACCACCTTCCGCGATAAGCCGCGCCGCAGACGCTTTCTTGAATTTCGCGATGGTTATGTTACTGGTCGCCCAACCGAAAACGGGCGCTGGTGATGGGCGATTTAGAGACGGCACTGAAACTCGACACTGCCGGAACAGGGCTATGGCGTGGCCGTGCCGATCCCGCCTATGAGGGCAACACCGGCATGTACGGCGGCATGACGGCGGCGCTACTTTTGAAAGCTGTCTCGCTTGAAGAAAAGGCGCAAGGTACGCCGTCGGCGCTTACGGTGAATTTTGTGCGCGCCGTAACGCCGGGCGGCGAGATCGAGGTCCGCACACGCTTGTTGGGTGCCACCCGCTCTATCCAGAATTGGACGGCGGAGCTTTCGCTGATCGGATCAAGCGACGTTCATGCGGCGGCTTCGATCGTGACGACGACGCGGCGCGACGGCGACGGCTTTGTTGAGCCCACGATGCCGGAGGTTCCAGCGCCCGAAGGTCTCGAAACTTTTCGAATACCCGGCCCATTCGGCAAACAGTCGTCGCCACGGATCGCGCTCGGACCAGATTTCAATGTCGGCTCTCCCATGGGCCGGAGCCATTCAGCGGCATGGGTGCGCGAGGTCTCGGGGCGCAAGATCGACGCCGTGCAGATCGCCTATCTCTGCGACAACTATGCGCCGCGCGCGTTTTATACCGGCAAGGGACCGCGCCCCTCGTCCACGATCACTTACTCGGTCTATTTTCTATCGACAACAGACGAGATGACCGCGGTCGGCGACGACTACGTCCTGATCGAAGCAATCGGTTCCAGGGCGGCGCAAGGTACAGTCGGCTCACGCGTCAATCTATGGTCCCGCGCCGGCACGTTGCTCGCGACATCCGAACAGCTTTGTTGGTTCAAGTGAGGTTCTCCCATGTTGGTTAGGGCTGCGCAGCGAGAGTATCGAACCTGGTCTCTCGATAGTCGGCGCTGGGCGAATTACAAGCCGCGACCAGATGACATCGTGATCGCCACCGCGCCCAAATGCGGCACGACCTGGACCCAGCAAATCGTCTCTTCTCTTGTCTTCCAAGACGCTCAGCCTCGCCCGATCCCAAAAATATCTCCTTGGATCGATGCAAGGTTTCGGGGGTTCTCCGAAGAGTTGTTCGCGAACTTGGATACCCAGGCCCATAGACGCTTCATCAAGACCCATCTGCCGGTCGACGGGCTGCCGCTCTATGACGAAGTCCGATACATTCACGTGGCGCGCGATGGCCGGGACGCGCTCATGTCGATGCACAATCATTTTACGGGTTATACCCCGAACCAATTTGAGAATTTCGATCAGATTGGCCTCTCGGATCCCGTCGTCGCGCAGCCCTATCCGCGCTTTCCTTCCGATCCCGCTGAGTTCTTCCGCGTCTGGATCACGACACCGGCAGTGTCCGGACAGACCGAAGGTACGCCCAGTCCCTCGTTCTTTGATTTGGAAGTCGGATATTGGTCGGAGAGGCGTCGCACAAACTTTTTGCTTGTCCACTACAACGACCTAAAAACCGATCTCGACGGCGAAATGCGCCGAATTTCTTCGTTTCTGGGCATTCCCGTCGAGGAGCCGGTCTGGCCGTCTTTGGTCGGAGCGGCAAACTTCGAGGCGATGCAGGCAGCCGGTGAGGACCTGATGCCCCAAACGAAGGCGCTGTTTGCCGAAGGTGCAAAACGGTTCTTCAACAAGGGTGTCAATGGACGCTGGCGCAACGTACTCACCGAACACGATTTGACGCTCTACGACGCAAAAGTCAGAGAAAAATTCTCCCCCGGACTTGCCGCCTGGCTCGAAGGCGGCAGGCACGCCACGGGCGACCCGCGCCTTTCGCCTGATTGACCGTTCGGGCGCTGAAGGAGCGCGAGAAGGGAGTCCGGCCCCGCACGGCCTTCACCTTGAACGCCGTCGGATACTGGCCACCCTTCGATTTACTACTTCTCTTCAGCACAGGTATTCCTCCTTGAATCACCTGTAACCGAAATTACCGTGTCTCACTCAAGGGGTGCACTCCAGTGCATTTAATTGACTCGACGGTGGAACAACAGCCGCACTCTACTCAGGTCAATTAGAGCCTGCCTCTGCGAATTGGAGCAGAGCTTCGAATCAGATTCACCACCAGGCACACCAAAACACCGGGCCCGTCTGGCCAAAGCCCGCACTGGACCCAAAAACGACCGGCATGAAGCGCCATCCAGTTCCTTGTGTTCTTCCTTCTTCGTGGCCCTTGTGGGGAGCCTTCCCTTTTTCCCGGATTGAGACCCGCCGCGTTCATGCCCGTCTCTGGAAGCGCGCGCGTCCGAGGCTGTGAAGGAATGTCACGCGGAGCCGCGGAGAACGCGGAGTGCCACGGATTTTCAGCGCAAATCTCCGCGGCTCCGCTCCTTCGCGTGATTTCTTCAGCATTATGGCGAACGAACCACCCATTTGACTGCCCCTTTGCCAACACCCCTCATGCTCCTCTAAACTACCAAATCGAACCACCCTGCGGGCCGCTCACCGGTCCGCGCAACCTTTGCAGACCCATCATGCTTCCGCAGGACAGCGGCGTTGATTATTGAAGCAACTGACCACACCAACCCGGTTCTGGACACATCAGGTTCGCTCGAGGCGCGCCTGGCCACGACTCCGGCTGAGGTCGAGGCGGCCCAACGCCTGCGTTACGAGGTGTTTTACCGTGAGATGAGCGCCACGCCTTCGCCGGAAATGTTGGCGTCCGGCCGGGACTTCGACCACTACGAGCAACTTGATCTTCATGG
>JANOFD010000052.1:0-3769 GCA_031413455.1 Rhodobiaceae bacterium | reverse complement strand
CCCAAGGCTCCTCAAACTGATATCGGAACTCGATGGTCTGACCGATCTGGTTCTCTACGGTATAATCTGCCCAGTAGTGAACCTTTCCTGCTGAAGGATCATTCAAGCCCCGCGGTGGGAATACCCATCTGATAGAGGTGCTGATTTCCGCGCTTAGCGGAGAGCCATCGAGCACGTAAGTGCAGCCGAACCTCGTGCCAATCTTGGCGACAATTGTACTGGTGGCAAGTGCAAGTTGGCACCCTTCACTCAGATCCACGTCGTTCCCTGGCGTGCCGGGAGCAGGCTTGGAGCCCACAGTATTGTCGCACCGATATACACCCATTCCAGTTATTCTAGCGCCTGTTACCTCGGCAGCATTGGCGGCGGTGATCGCCGAGGCCGCAGTCGCAAACACTGATGCGAACATTATTCCGGCCATCGATCTCAATTGCCTTGCCTCCAATGAACTCAAGTCAAGCCGCAACGCTATCATGATCCTTGATCGAATACTTTTCTAAAATGCGTTCAATGAGTGGATGTGAAAAGCGAGCCTGAAACAACCGCGAACAAACAGGACAACGTGAACACTGTTCCAGGACAGCGTCCTATGTTCTGTTGTCCCGTTTGTTCGCGGCTCGTTTCCGCCCGATTTTCAGGCGAATAGGACAGCCACCCGGCAATATTCGTAAAAAAATGGTGCCGGATGTCGGAATCGAACTGACGACCTACCGCTTACAAGGCGGTTGCTCTACCCCTGAGCTAATCCGGCGACGGGCGAAGGGTTACCGCATGCCCGCGCCCGACGCAATTCCCCACTTTTGACCTTGAATCCGCGCAGCCCCGCGTTAACGTCGTCCCGATGTTCAGCAACTGCGTTTTCATGGCTTTCCGCGAGCTGCGGGCCAACCTTCTGCGCACCGGCCTCACCATGCTGGGCATCGTCATCGGCGTCGCCTCGGTGGTGACGGTGCTCACCGTCATGCAAGGCGTGTCGAACCAGGTGCTCTCCGACGTCTCGGCCATGAGCAAAAATCTGGTCGTGCTCTTCCCCTCGCGCGAGCCTGGCGAACGCCGCACGGTGGCGTTCAAACTGGCCGACGGCGCCGCCATCGAGCGCGAGGTGCAAGGCATTTTGCACCTGGCCCCGATCTCGGGCGACAGCCTGATGTTCAACGCCAATGGCCGCGAGCACCAGACCGAAGTCACCGGCACCACCGCCGACTATCTGGCGATCCGCAATTGGAAACTCAATTCCGGCCGTCTCTTCACCCACGTCGAAGAAAAGAGCGGCGCCAATGTCTGCGTCGTGGGAGACGCGCTACGCAAGGAACTCTTCGGCTGGCAAAACCCGGTCGGCGCCAAGCTGCGCTCGGGCACGTTTCACTGCCGCGTCATCGGCGTGCTCTCCGTTCAGGGCACCTCGATGATCACCAGCGACGTCGACGATGTCGTCATCATGCCGCTCACAACCTATCATCGAAGATTGTCCGGCAACAACCGCGTGCAAATGTTCTGGATCGCCGCCGCCAGCGCCAACCAGATCTCCGGCGTCATCGATGACATCAAAAGCCTGATGCGCGTGCGCCGCGGCGTCGCCGAAGGCCGGCCCGACAACTTCAAGGTCGAAGACATTCGCGAGCAAATGAAATCCGTTGAATCAATCGCGCTGCAGCTGGCGCTCGCGGTCTCCGGCGTCGCCGCCATCAGTCTGGTCGTCGGTGGCATCGGGATCATGAATGTCATGCTGGTCTCCGTAACCGAGCGCACGCGCGAAATCGGCATCCGCCTGGCAGTGGGCGCCTTTCAAAGCGACGTGCTGTTGCAGTTCCTGATCGAAGCCGTGGTGCTGGCTCTGGCCGGCGGACTGGTGGGAGCGGCGCTCGGCATCGCCGCCGCCGCAGGTATCGCCGGCCTCATCGGCGTCTCCATTTCTCTCACACCCGAAGTGATGGCGCTGGCCTTCGGTGTCCCGGCCACGATCGGCATCGCCTTCGGCTTCTTCCCAGCCCTGCGCGCCTCAAAACTAGATCCGATCGAAGCGCTGAGGTATGAGTGACTATGTCCCCCATCCCCTGCAGCAGCAAGGGCTGCGCAGGGACTTCCCCGCAAGCGGAGGAAGACACCAGATCTTCTGTCTGCCCTCGCTCGCGGGGGAAGGGGGGGCATTACGCCGGCGGCGCCACTTCCACCGGCGTCCGGTGCAGGAACGTAATCTTGTCCGGTCCCACCACGCCGCCAGACACGATCATCGCCATCGCCTGATCGGCTGTCATGTCGATGGGAATAACGTTGGCGGTGGGCACGATCTCCAGATAGCCCGACGTCGGATTGGGCGCTGTCGGCACGAACACGGCCGTCAGCTCCTGTCCGGTTGTCGTCTCGTGAAAGGTGCGCATCGCAAAACCGATGGCGCGCATATCGGCGTTGGGAAAATCGACCAGCACCACGCGCTGCACGTTGTCTTGCTTGGTCTGCAGCGCCGAAATGACTTTCTTCGTCGACGAATAGATCATGTGCACGAACGGCACTTTGGTCAGCATGTTCTCGAACGCGTCCAGCAATTGCTGGCCGATCACGCGCGAAGCCAGCGCCCCCACGACATAAATGACGCCAAGCGTAAAAATCGTACCGATCACATAAAGAAAAATCTCACTCGTCAACACATAGGCGACGGTTGCGGGCAAGAACGGCCCGATCGTGTCCGCCGTCCAGCCGACCCAGGGGCTGCCGAAATAAGACAGCGCATCGATGATGAGTTTGAGAACCACCCAGACCGCCGCCAAGGGCAGCAAGGTCAGGATTCCCGCAATGAATTTTTGTTGGAAGTGCAATCGAGGCGCTCCTGCCATTTGTACAAGAAGGGGTGAGTCGGCTGTCACCGGCAGGCTAAGCGCCTGATTTCACTATCGCAAACAGCCAGAATCCGCAGATTGCCGGATTTCTGCGTGGGTTGACCGCAGACCCTTTGCGTCTCAAGAAGGGGATCGTGTAGATTTGTGGTGAAAAAAATACGTTCGGTGGGATAGTGTACATGTCGTTTCGCGAAGGAATTATAGCAGCCTTGGCCGTGACAGTGCTGTGGGCTGGACAGGCCGCAACCGCTTTGGCGCAGGCGTCCGACCTGTGGACAGTGGCGAATGTCGCTGTGGATGCATCGGCCGCAAGCCCGTCCGCCGCCAAAGAAGCAGCCTTGGCCAAGGGCCGTCAAAAGGCCTGGAAAGAAGTGTATCACCGCCTCACACCGTCAAGTGAATGGTCGCGTCAGGCGCCGATCACAGACTTTGAACTCGAACCGATGGTCAAAAGTTTCGACATCTCGGGCGAGAAACATTCCAGCACCCGCTATCTTGCAACGGTCACATACGTCTTTGATGCCGCCAGCGTGCGCACAGCGCTCCGCCGCACTGGCGTTCAATACAGCGAGTCCACCGCCAAGCCCGTGCTTGTCATCGCTTTGAACGGCGGCGCATGGCAACCCGAATCCGCTTGGGGCCACGCCTGGGCAGCGCAAGCCCGGCGCGGACGTCTGGTTCCCGTTGCTGTCCCCGTCGGCGATGTTCAAGACATCACTACGCTTGCCGCCGTCTCGTCGGCCGCCGACTGGAACATCGTCAAGCCGCTGGCTGACAAATACGGCGCGGGTTCCGTATTGCTGGCAGCCGCCGGCAAAAGCGCGACCGGCATGCAAGTCAACATGACCCATATCAAACCGGACGGCCGCACCCCGCGCTCCGGTGCCTTCGCGCGCCAAGGCACAGAGGACGAGACGGCCTTGGCGGCGCGCGCC
>JANOFD010000051.1:0-7351 GCA_031413455.1 Rhodobiaceae bacterium | reverse complement strand
CCCCAAAAGCGCCCGGACCAAGGAATTTCTGGCACAGATACTGAGATAAGAGGAGTACATCATGCGCTTTATTGTCATCGGCGTGAGTTTGGTAGTTTCGCTGACTCAATCGGCGTGGGCGGGCAACGCAAATCTTTCCGGCCACTGGACTGGTGAAATGCGTCAAGTCGATCCGGACCAGGAGAGCCGCTATGCGATGGCGCTGAGCCTCAAAGGTTCCGGGGGCACAACCTCATATCCTTCACTGAAATGCGGCGGATCACTCGAGAAGATTGGCGATGCTGCCGGAGGCTACGTGATCTTCCGGGAAAAAATTACCTACGGTGGGTTGGGCAGTGATGTGGAACGCGGCTGTATCGACGGCCTGCTGATCGTCACGCAGCGCGACGGCAAACTCGTGCTGGGCTGGTTCGCAGCTTTTGACGGACTTCCCTCCCTTGCATCGGCCGTGCTGGAAAAGGAAACGGTGCAATCCAAGTAAGAAAATTTAGTCGATCGGAACGATCTCAGCCTTCTCCTGCGCGTACGGCACAAACCCTATTCTTTGATACAACGGCAGCGCGCGGGGGTGATCCAGTGTGTTGGTGTGCACCCAAAGCCGCTCGATTGGTTTTGACCACGCGGTTTCGATGGCGGTCGCGAGCAGGAAGCTGCCCAGCCCGCGGCCGATAAAATCCGAAATCAAACCGAAATACGAAAGCTCGGCATCGGGCGGACGTCGCAAATCGAGTTCGAAATAGCCCGCAGGTGCTCCATCGCAATAAAGCACGAATATCTCGACGCGCTCGTCCTGCACGATGGCGGCGAGCGTATCGTCTGTCATGCGGCGGCGTTCAACCCAGACATGATCGCGGCCAACGGTGTCGTAGAGGTAGCGATAGAAATGCACAGGTATGCGCCGCGCTTTCAGCAGCATCACGCGGCCACCGTCCTGGTCGTGCCGTAAATGCGGGCGCAGCGTTGCAGGCCGCGCCTTCATCTCAAGCTTCGTGATCGTAATCGGGATCGGCGGCTTTGTCATGTTTCCAGCGGCAGATCGTGGCGCGAGCCCCATTCTACCCAAGACCCGTCATAAAGAGCGCCGTCCGGTGCTCCGATCGCTTTGAGCGCAAGCAAGATGATCGACGCTGTGACGCCCGAGCCGCAACTGGCGACGATGGGCTTGGCCACATCGATCTCCGCCGTATTGAATATATCGGCGAGCGCTTCGGGCGCGCGCAGAGTGCCATCGGCGTTCAGCAGCTTTGAGTAATGCAGGTTTTTTGCGCCGGGAATGTGCCCACCGCGCACACCTGGCCTCGTTTCTGGATCGGTTGCATGGAAGCGCGCGGGGGAGCGGGCATCGGCGACTTGCTCACGTTTCGATGCAATGTTGTTCAGCAACTGCGAGGCATCGCGCATCAGCAAATGATTGGGGCGCGGTGTGAAATGGCGTTCGCTATGAACCGGTTGAATGTCGTCCACCAGGCGCCCCTCTGCCAGCCATTTGGGGAACCCGCCGTCGAGCACAAACACCTCTTCATGACCCATGGCACGAAAGGTCCACCACACACGCGCGGCAGAAAACAAGCCAGCCCCGTCATACACAACAATGCGGTGGCCAGTTCCCAACCCCAGCTTTTTCATCCGGCTGGCGAATTTTTCAGGCAGCGGAAGCATATGCGGATAGGGCGAAGTTTTGTCCGCGATCTCGTCAATGTCGAAGAACACCGCGCCGGGAATATGTGAATTCAGATACTCGGCCCGTGGATCGCGCTTCGCGTCGGGCAAATACCAGGACGCATCGACAATGCGCAGATCGGGCGCTCGCAAGTGCTCAGCCAGCCAATCCGTCGTGACCAGTGGGCTCATGATTTGTGTTCCAGCCATTTTGGTACCGGTAATCCTTTGGAGAGAAGGAACTCTGGATTATACAGACGCGAAGCGTAGCGCGTGCCGTAGTCGCACAACAAGGTCACGATCACATGACCTGGCCCCATGACCTTGGCCAGACGCAACGCGCCGGCCACGTTTACGGCACTGGAGGTGCCAAGGCACAAACCCTCGTTGCGAAGCAGGTCGAAGCAATAGGGAATGGATTCGCTGTCCGGGATTTGAAAGGCCTCGTCCGGCGTGAAGCCTTCAAGATTTGCAGTGATGCGGCCCTGGCCGATGCCTTCGGTGATGGACGAGCCTTCGGCCTTCAACTCACCGTGTTTGTAATAGCTGAACAAAGCGGCGCCGAACGGATCGGCAAGCGCGATCTTGATCCTGGGATTGAACGCCCTTAAAGCCGTTGCTACACCAGCCAGCGTTCCGCCCGTTCCGACCGCGCTGACAAAGCCGTCAACCTTGCCACCGGTCTGGCGCCAGATTTCGGGTCCGGTTGTGTCAATATGAATTTGGCGATTGGCGACATTGTCGAATTGGTTGGCCCAGATGGCGCCGTTGGGTTCCTTGCTGTTGAGCTCCTCGGCAAGGCGGCCAGAATATTTGACATAGTTGTTGGCGTCTTTGTAGGGCACCGCTGGCACTTCGATGAGTTCGGCGCCGAGTTGGCGCAGCGTGTCCTTCTTTTCCTGGGTTTGTGTATTTGGAATGACGATAACCGTCCGATAGCCCAGCGCGTTGCCAACGACCGTGAGGCCGATGCCAGTGTTACCGGCGGTGCCTTCAACTATCGTCCCGCCAGGCTTTAGCGTCCCCTTGCGTTCGGCGTCACGGATGATGCCAAGCGCCGCTCGGTCCTTCACCGATTGACCTGGATTCATGAACTCGGCCTTGCCCAGAATCTCACAGCCGGTCAGTTCAGAAAGGGCCTTGAGCCGTATCAGCGGCGTATTGCCAATGGCATCGATGACGCTGTTGCAGATGTTCATGAGGTGTCCAGGGCGGCTGTGCAAGCAGTGTTGTAATCATGTCTGTTGCGCGCATCAAGCCAGCGGCGCCCGCCCTGTGCGTTCCGAGGCCGTTCAGTGAAGTACGCAGGTGCGGCATCACCCTCATCCACCACGTGCAATCAAAAAAGGGCGTCATGGCCGGGCTCGACCCAGCCAACCAGTACGCGCACGTCTGTGCGCGTGGTAGACATTATTTCACAGCGAAGAACGCAAAGTTCCTTTGACTTCTTCGCGTTCTTCGCATCTTCGCGGTGAAACTATTTTTCTGCCTCGCAGACGCGAGTCAGCTGGGTGGCCGGGTCAAGCCCGGCCATGACGAATTTTTTGCTTCGCGTGAGGTAACTTGGTCGGTTGGTAATGCCCGCCTCTAAAGGCCCATCGCGCGTTTCGTAAAGGCTTCCATGTACGTCAGCGGTCTGGTCAGTTTGGATGGGTCGTCGGCTGTGATGTTTACGCCACGCAAAATCCGGCGTTGAACGGCGCCGGTGTCCCGGCACGTGTCAATGTCAATGAGGTTGAGACAGCCTGAGTCCTGTTCGAAAGCGCCGAACGCAGACAGGCCCGCGCCGGTAACCTCCGTCAGGATGGCGCGATTGACCCCACCATGCGCAACGAGCAACAGGTTAATCCATCCTGTTGAGTTCATGATTTTATCGAACGAAAGGAACACGCGTTTGGCAAAGTCAGAGAATTTTTCACCTTGGGCGTAACAGGCGTCCGGTTCGGCGGCGCGAAACATGGCATAGGCATAGTCGACAGGGCTCATTCTGGCACGGGCCACCGCATCGCCGCCGCGAATTTCTTCGAGTTGCGGTTCGACCTCAAGTGTGAGGCCACGGTTATTCAGAACGATGTCAGCAGTCTCGCGCGTTCGCGGCAGGCCGGAGCACACTGCGCGATCAAACGGCGCCTCGCGCAGTAACTCGGCCATGCCCATAGCTTCCGCGCGCCCCTTTGGCGTGAGTGGAACAAGACGCGAGTCCGGCGCCCTGCTGCCGTCGCCGCGGATATACTCCGCCTCTGCATGGCGCATAAGATAAATGCGCCGGCGCGTGGTGTGATCGAAGGGAAGGTCCAAGTGCTTTTACCTTTGCGGGGACAATTTGAGTGCATAATCGCGAATGTCATGCGGCCATGTCGAAACGAGTTCGGAAAACCGGTCGAGATCGTTTGCAAAGAGGGCGCGCAAGGCTTCTTCGTAGTCAGGTAAATTTCCGGCGACTGACGACATAAATCGATACGCGGCATCTTGCGCCGATCGCACGTGATCTTTTGTTTGGTTAGTCCGGCGCGCCTCATCAACGAGCTTACGCAAGGCAACAGAAGCGCCGCCAGACTGCACGCTCAACCATTCCCAATGCCGGGGCAGCAAAGTCACCTCACGCGCGACAACACCAAGTTTGGGCCGGCCAGGCGCGCGACGGACGACGGCGTCAGACTCTGCCAGTGGGTGTTTATTCAGCCGATGCAAGATTTCCGCAGGAGTCCCACGCGTGTCAATATCGATTGGCTGTCCAGAACTGTCATCGAAAATGAGGACGGGCTGTGCGGCAGAAGTAGAATCGCGACCGCCTAAGGTCAGCGCTATGTCTTTCAAATACCCCCGAGCCAAAACGTGCGGCCCTTCAAAAGCGGTACAAAGTGTCTGGGCGAAGTCGTTCATTTTCGGCAGCTTCCTCGGAATCGAGGCGCGTATTATCCGGGTAAAATGGGCTTGTCAATATTATCCGGGTAAAAACATCTCACGTTTTCCAAGTGCGTGTCGCGCACGCAAGAAAAGCAAGATGGCTCCCCTTCCTGGACGATTTTAGAACTGCAATGTTACCAGCAATGAGCCATTTTGTTTGTACCCACCCGGTGAACAGATAGCTGTTTTTGGTGCGTCCCGTCCAGAGATCGGACTTGCCTCCCGCGGAAGCCGTTATTTCCTAGAACCGATCCATCGGACGGTGACGAATCTCATTGGATTTGCGGCACTTCCAAGCAGCCGCATTTTGTCGTTCTTCAAATATTGCATTAGCAAGGGCATAGGGGTCATTGGGCTCATAGGGGTAGGGGGGAAAGTCTGGCGGTTTTTTTAGTGCCGTACTCAAATTCGGAAACCCTCCCGTGTCCGCCGCCCGGAAAGAGTTGGAAAACGCTGACCTGACGCTCGACGACATCGACCTCTTCGAAATCAACGAAGCCTTCGCAGTCGTCGCCGAAAAATCCCTCCGCGGCCTGAAACTCGACCGCAACAAAGTCAACGTCAACGGCGGCGCCATGGCGCTGGGTCATCCGATCGGCGCCACAGGCTCAATCCTCATCGGCACCGTCCTCGACGAACTCGAACACCGCAATCTCAAGCGCGGCCTGGTCACTATGTACGCCGCCGACGGCATGGCGCCCGCGATTATTATCGAGAGAATGTGAAGGGACACAACTTGGCCAATCGACACGGCGGCTGGGTAGCAAGAAATACCCGTCGCGCGATCCTTCAAACACAACAGTCAAAACTCAAGCAAACCATTTCGCGCGCAGTATGCGAGCGCGGCAGTAAGTTCCGCGTCATCGGAAACCGCACTGCCACTGTCGCCATTGAGACGTTGTCTTGGCTTGACGCTCCCGTCTTTCAGCGCATTCGAAAGCGCTTCACGTAAAGCCCCGAGATCGCGCGTACCATCCATCAAAGGCAGCAATACAGCCAACCCAGGCAGCATCCGCACCGCGCGGTGATGCAGGCTCGTGATCCAGGGTTGACGGGACGCCGCATCGAGCCGTGCGACGCTCCAAGCGCGCGGACGCGCAGTAACGTCGCCGCCCACCTTGAGCGGTAACGCAAATGCAGAGGCCTGCTGACGGCCAATCATGCCAAGCAGCGTTTTGAGCACACTGGCCACGAGCTGAGGATCGCAAACGTCGTCGCCAAGAATTTCATCGACGCTAAGCGTTGACGGGAATGCGGCAGCAAAGCGGGTAAGCATGGCAGTCGCACGCGGGTCGTTCGGCAATAGCTCACGCCCTTTGCGATCTTTGAAACCGGCACTGCCCGGCGTGAGTTGGGCAGAAAAATGCAGCCCTCTCATCCGGTTGGCATCGACGCGTGACGCGGCATCTGGAACGCGCCCCGCGCGCACGACCAACGCTCTTCGAAACGTGCGGCCCGAAATGACATCCGTATAGTGTTGCACCGCGTCTGCACGGCCCATCGCCAAACTGTGAATTTTTTCACGAGCGGCAGGGATCAAATATTCTGGCAGAGAAGTCGCCATCTCGCCATCACTCACATACGACAGGCCTGCTTTTTCAACGCGCGCCCGGAAGTCGCTAAAGTACATAGGCGTATTGTATTCTGACAAAAACTCACCCAGCACATAAGATGATGGCCTTGCGCGCATGCGCTCGGCTTCACTGCGCAACACCGACGTGTAGGGGTCGGTTCCCTTCAATCCCTTGGCAATCTCATGCAAGGCATGGCGCGCTTTTGCGACGCGTTCCTGAGGAGTTCCTTGCGACCCTGCATGAATCAAGCACATATCGCGCACGACCCGGCGCATGTGCCAGCCCGGCAGCACGTTGAAACTGATCGCTGCAATTCCGTTTACGCTCAAGCTCTCTGCGCAAATGCGGAGGATAGCATCCTGTGTTGCACCGGGTACCCAGCTGAAAACGCCGTGGCACAAAACAAAGTCAAAAGCGCCTGGTTCGAACCTCGCATTTGCAAGGTCGCCAACGTCAATTGAGATATTTGTAAGCCCCAACGCCGCAATTCGCTTGCGGGCGATGTCAACGTGAGACTGCGCCAGGTCAATGCCCGTAAACGATGCCTGCGGAAAGCGGGAGGCCAAAGGGATGATGTTGCCACCCGACGAACAGCCCAGCTCCAAGACCCGTGCCCCATCAAGCCGTGGCGGTTCGACGCCAAAAATAGTAGCCATTGCGGCCAGTGACGACGGCTGACAATAGTCCACCGGCAGCGACGCATAGGGCAAGCCGTTATAGTCTGTGGCCGTTTTGCTGGAGGTCCCTCTGATGAAGCTTGCGTCGTTGGCGATGTCGTCCTGACTCATCCCGTCTTTCCAATCTATTAACAGTGGCCACACCGCAGACCGGTTTGCAAACAATAACCAAAAATACTGACCTGCCGTGCGATGTTCTTAGGGTATTGGAATGCCTGGCCTGCAGTCCAGTCAGTCCGAACGCGCGTCAGGGAAATCATTCGATGAAACTGCTTGTCGTCGAAGATGACGAAAAGACCATGCAACTCCTCAAACAGGGGTTGAGAGAACATGGGTTCGTTGTTGACGGCTGCGTCAACGGCGTCGACGGCTTGGAGGCCGCACGCTCACAATCCTACGACCTGATTATTCTTGATGTGATGCTGCCGGAAAAAGACGGCTGGGAAGTGCTTTCGCCGGAGCACCGCCGCCTATGTCCGCTACGTGGAGAGGGAGGACAAGGGGCCGGGGCGATGGGATCGTCTCGGAACCGTC
>JANOFD010000050.1:0-1802 GCA_031413455.1 Rhodobiaceae bacterium | reverse complement strand
TATTGTTTGCGACCAGCCAAGTCAAAATGAACAACGACTCGATAAGTGCCAAAACCACGATCATTGGCACAAACATGCTGTTACGAGCTTGGGGATTACGCGCCAATCCTTCCATCGCCGAACCGCCGACTCGACCCATGGCGGCGTGTCTCGCGATGTTGCGCGGCGATCAATGCCAGGCAGCTTGAACGGATCTGCGTTGCGCAGTGTTTGTACGAACGCCACAACTTCACGCGACAATTGCTCCGAAACACCCGGCACTTTCCGTTGCAAGATCGCAAGCTCACGCTGGGCATCGGGAAAGTCCACCCAATGGTAGAGGCATCGGCGCTTCACTGCGTCATGGATTTCGCGCGTGCGGTTTGAAGTGATCACGACAATGGGCGGGCGCTCGGCCTTGACGATGCCCAGTTCGGGTATAGAGACCTGGAAATCCGACAGGACTTCCAGCAGATAGGCTTCAAAGGGTTCGTCGGCGCGATCCAGTTCGTCGATCAACAAAACCGGAGGCCCCGATACGTCCGGCTCCAGCGCTTGCAACAGCGGGCGCTTGATCAGAAAGCGGTTCGAGAAAATTTCACTCTCGATCAGATGCCGGTCATGCTGACCCTGGACTTCGGCGAGTTTGATCGCGGTCATCTGCGCCGCATAGTTCCATTCATAGACCGCAGATGAAACATCCAGGCCTTCATAACATTGCAGACGAATCAGGCGGCGTCCTAATGTCGCGCTCAATACTTTGGCGATTTCAGTTTTGCCTGTGCCAGGCTCGCCTTCGACGAACAGCGGACGCTCAAGCTTGAGCGCGAGGAACAAGACGGTCGCGAGATCGCGGCCAGCGACATAGCCGCCGTCATCCAGCAGTTGCGCGGTTTGGTCAATGGATGTGGGCAGGGCATGGATCATCTTGAGGAAACTACGGCAGCCAGCACGCCAAGGGAAGAGTCGCGATGGTTAGCGCGCAGCCCGTTGGCGGGAATGGTGCTGATCCTGGCCGCGACCGCCTGTTTTTCCACGATGCAGGTGCTGATCCGCAGCCTGGCACTGGACGTGCCGGTTGTAGAAGTTGCTTTCTTTCGCTCCGTCTTCGGGCTCGTACTACAGGTGCCGCTGATCTTCTGGTTTGGTTTTGCGGCGATCAGGACCTCGCGGCTCAAAATGCACGTGGTGCGCGGCACAGTGCACGCCGTTTCGATGGTGCTGTTCTTCATTGGCCTGACAATGGTGCCAATGGCCGAGGCAACATCGCTTGAATTTGCCGCACCGATCCTTTCGACGGTGATTGCGATTTTGTTTCTGGGGGAGGCCGTCCACCTGCGCCGGCTTGTCGCGCTGGGTGTCGGTGTCATTGGCGTGCTGATCGTGGTGCGGCCCGGATTCGAAACCATTTCTACCGGGCAGCTGCTCATCCTGGTCTCAGTTGGATTGTGGGCAGCGTGCCAACTGATGATTCGTGAGCTCGCCAACTGATGATTCGTGAGCTCGCCAAAACCGAAAGCTCGTTCGTTCAGGGCGTTTACATGGCGGCGGTTTTCACGCCGCTGACCCTGCTGGCGTCAGTGCCGGTTTGGGTGTGGCCGGATTTCATATCGCTGGTGGGGATGTTCGTCGTGGCGATCGTTGCCACGGCGGGAACATGGCTATACGGCGAAGCATTCCGCCGGGCAGAAATGTCGGCGATTTTGCCGCTGGAGTCGACGAAATTGATTTGGTCGGTGAGCTATGGCTGGATTTTCTTTTCCGAGCAGCCTGAGGTGTTGACGCTTGTTGGCGGCATGATTATTTTTTCCGCCGCTGCATAC
>JANOFD010000049.1:0-7822 GCA_031413455.1 Rhodobiaceae bacterium | reverse complement strand
TGTTTGAGCAGCGTCTTCAGGATCGGCGCGGAGATGGCGGCGTCGGTGAAGACGAAAGCGAGCATGGTCGCCATGTTCGGCGCGATCATGCCGGAGCCCTTGGCGATGCCGGCGATGTTCACGGTGACGCCGTCTATGGTGCAGGTGGCGCCTGATCCCTTCGCATACGTGTCCGTCGTCATGATCGCGGCGGCGGCGTCGGGCCAGTTCACCGGCGCGAGCTTCATGTGCAGCAGAGCGTTGGTGATTTTGGCATCGTCGAGCAGTGGCTCGGGTGTTTCGCCGGGCTTGAGCATGAATTCCCAACGGCGGCGTAAGGGCGACATGGGCATCACCGTCGTCGGGCGTTTGGGATCGCAGGATTGCACGCCGAAGGGTGGCAGGCCGTCTTCGTCCTTGGCGACCGTGTCGATGACCAGCCAGGGTTCGTCGAAGCCGTAGTCGAAGAGTTCGCCGTCGATCTGGCGGCGCACCAGGCTGCCGCCGCCGTCGGCGCCAATGAGGAAGCGCGCGCGGACTTGTTCGTTTTTGCCGTCGGTGGTGATGGTCGCGGTGACGCCGTCACCGTCGTTGCGGTCGATCGATTTCAGCGACACGCCGAGGCGCACGTCGACCGAGGGCAGTTCAGCTACGCGCTTGCGCAGGGCTTCTTCCAGGGCCGGTTGGTGGAACATGTAGCTCGGCGCCCAGCCGGACGGCGCTTCGATGCCGCGCTGGTCGAAACGCAAGAGGATGTCGCCTGCGGCATTGCGGAATTCGTACTCGTACATCTGGCGCGTCCAGGGAAGGACGGCTTCGGCGATGCCAAGCTTTTGCCAGATGCGCATGATCTCGTGATCGAAGTGCGCGGCGCGGGGGTAGCGATAGACATCGAGGTCGCGTTCGACGACGAGCGTATTGATGCCGGCCTTGCCGAGGAGGGCCGCCAGCGTTTCGCCGACGGGGCCGTAACCTGCGATCAGGATTTCGGTTTCGATCATGGTTCGGGTCTGATGGTTGCTTCGATGGCGCCGATTTTGTCGATTTCGATGCGGGTGACGTCGCCCGCTTTCAGGAACTTCGGCGGTTTCATGGCGGCGCCGACACCGCCGGGGGTGCCGGTGAAGATGACGTCGCCGGGTTCGAGGGTCATGGCTTTGCTGATGTGGGCGATCTGGTCGAAGATGTTGAAGACCAGGTTTTTCGTGTTCGAGTCCTGGCGCTTCTCGCCGTTGACGAAGGCGCGGATGCCGAGTGTGTGCGGGTCGCCGACCTCATCGGGCGTCATGATCCAGGGGCCGAACGGCGCGTGGGTGTCGAAGCTTTTTCCCAGAATCCATTGCGGGGTTTTGAATTGCCAGTCGCGCGCGGTGACGTCGTTGCCGGTGGCGTAACCGAAGATGACCTCGTGCGCTTTGTCCTTAGGCACGTGCTTGCATTTCTTGCCGATGACGACGACGAGTTCGGCTTCGTAGTCGAGCAACTGCGAGGCTTTCGGCAGTTGCACATCGGCGAACGGCGGATTGATGGAGGTCGGCATCTTCGCGAACCAGACTTGCTCTTCCGGCGTCTTCTGGCCGCTTTCGGCGATATGGTCGGCGTAGTTGAGGCCGATCGCGAGGACCTTTCCCGGGTGTGGAACGGGCGCTTCGAGTTTGACGTCGCTGAGCGGCATGTCGGCTTTGCGCGTTGCGGCGCGTTGGACTGCGGCATGGGCGGTTGGCCATGCGATCATAAGGCCGATCATGTCGCGCGGCAGATCGGGGTCGGCTTTCTTCAGATCGATGATGCCGTCATCAACGGCGATACCGATGCGCGTGCCTGCGGTGTCGGTGAATGTGACCAGTTTCATGTTCGCTCTCCTCAGCCCATGTTCGCGGGCATTTTCATGCCCCATTGAACGCCCATCAGATCCTGCGGCGTTGCCTCACGGCTGCCCCAGCTTGCGGTCATCAGGTCGCCGTCGGTCCAGTGTTCCAGCGTATGGCCCCAGGGGTCGCGCCAATAGTCGAAGATCTGGCTGCCCAGGATGTGGCGGCCGACGCCCCACTGCGCCTCGCGCGCGTTGTCCTTCAGGTGGTCGTGGCCACTCATCAGATCGTCAAGGTCGACGACTTCGAAGGCGGCGTGGTTGAATTTCGGCGTGCCGGTGCCGAGCATGAACAGCGTGTGGTGGTCGGCCGGTTGATCGCCGCGGTCGCAGCGCAGGAAGGCGCCGAGCGCGAATTCAGGCGACAGCTTGATTTCATCGGAGGTGATGAAGCCGAAGCGTTCCTTGTACCAGGCTTCGCTGGCGCGGAAGTTCGAGACGTTGAGGACGCAGTGACCCAGGCGCTTGACGTGCGAGGCGCCTTGGCTGACGAGCTTCGGCGCGTTTTGGCGGGGTTGCTTGCGCGCGTCGTTGATCAGCGGTGCGGGTGGGATTGCGGCTGCCTGCATCGTTTCGCGGCCGGCGACGACTTCGACGGTGAAGCCGTCGGGATCTTTCAGGCGTACGACCTTACCGCCGCCGGGACCGTCGAGCGCTTCGACTTTCGTGTCCTGCGATTTGGCGAGAGCCGTGAGTTCGTCGAGCGAGCGGGCTTTGAATGCTACGCCCGCAAAGCCCGGTTCGCCTTTGTGGGTGACGTGCAGGAACGGATCGGCGCCTTGACCGCGCATGTAGAGCGCGTTCGCATCGCGCTGGGCGGTGGCGAGGCCGAAGTCGGACAGGAACGCTTCCATCTTGTCGAGGTCTGGCGCCTGGAAGCGCACGTAGGCGATGTCGTCGACTTTGATCATTGGGTTTGCTCCTTTTTGCGAGTGTTAATCGCGATCCTGGCAAGTCGGGTGGCGTCGGCCTGCTTTAGTCCGAGTGCGACGAGGGCGGTGGCTACAACTTCGGTGGCGAAAATATATGGCTCGCTGACGCGGCGTGTCGAGTCCGACAAGTGCATGCCTGCCGACATTGCGATGCCGAGCGTTGTCACCACCGCCGTGTTGACGGAGGCAATGGAAAAGCGCTTCGCCTTTACGCCGATGACGATGTCGCTGCGGATGCCGGCGTTGATGGGCGTATGGGGATCGACCCCGCCGGGGATCAGGCGCAGCAAGGCGCGGGCGCGTATAGGTTGCGTTATCGCGAAGGCGAACAGGGACGAGAGGCCGTTGGCCATGCGCAGGGCCGCGTCGGCGATGCCGTCGTTCGTCGCGGTGATCTTGTCCTCGAGTTCGACGCGGATGCGTTTACCGATGGCGGCGGCGAGATCGTCTTTGTCTGCAAAGTGCGTGTAGAACGTGCCTTTCGCGACGTCTGCCGCTTCAGTGATTTCGTCGATCGAAAGCGCATCGAGGCCGCGTTCGGCGACGAGGCGTTCAGCGGCGGCGACGATTTCGCCGTGCGTGCGTTCGCGTTTGCGCAGGGTGCGGGGTTGAATCGCGAGCTGGCTCATAATTGACTGTTTAGTCATACTTGACTTAATAGTCAATTTTAAATTTTTCCGATCACCACATCGCCCGCAAGCGGGGGCAGACAGAGAATCTGGTATCAGTGTTAGCGGGTCGTAGCCTGTCGTTTGGCGACGGCGCGTTGGAGTTGGAGGCGCTCTTGGACCGTGAGCGGGCGTTTGAGTGCTTTGCCGCTTTCGGCAATGCGGCCGGGCTGAAAGATGTGGTGGACGCGGCCGTCGCCGCTGCTGCTGTCGCCGTTACCGACTTTGTTTTTGACCGGTGTTTTGACCGGGATATCGATTGTCCAATTGCGGACTGGCCCTGAGTCCAAATGGATAAAGTGGTTGTCGGGATACCAGCCGACGCCGCCACGCGACATTCTCTTGGCGAGGCCTGCTGCGGTTGCGAGTTTGGTGTCGAGTGTGATGTCGATGGCGCGGCCGGCGATGTGCTGGCTTTTCTCGGCGACGCCGAAGATGTGGGTTGCCAGCATCTCATTGGTCTTCTTGGTGCGGTAAGCCGAAAGGATCGTTGCGCGCGGGTGGCCGGATTTGTCGATGACGTCGGCGAGGAAGTCCAGGGTTTCGATGAAGAGTGGCCCGCGTACATCCTGATGGTGATCGCGGAGCAAATGCGACAAGTCGATCATGGCGTCCGGCAGAGGGCCCAGTTCGTCGAGATAGGGGCCGGAGAAAGTTTCGCCGGTGTGGGCATGGCGCAGAGACAGGCGCCGGGGCTTTGAAATTGAAGGGAACATGTCGTGTCCGCCCTCGATCAAAATGCGCGCGCGGGCGCTCGATCCGAAGACGAGCATCAGGCCTGCTGCCAGTAGAAGATCGCGCCGCTTGAGTTGCATGGGGATTATATTCAGCCTTCTGTCACAAGGAGTATACTCCAAGATCGATCAAATTTCTGTTGCCGTGTGTCACGGGCGGTTTTCCGCGCAATTTGCGCGCAGACGCTACGGTTTAACCAGTTCCACAAAGATGGGTTCCAGGCGCTTTTTTGCAAGGGGCGGCACGTAAGCCGCCTTGACGGCTGCAAGGTTGGATTTGTCATTGCCGACCAAAACGACGCCCACCATGCCCATGCCAAGGTGGGGCGTGCATTTGTAGAGATAAATGCCGGGCTTCTCAAATTTGAAGCTGACGTCTTTGCTCATCGGAGAGGAGAAGAGCGGTACGCCTGCCGGGACGGCGCCAGCGACGAAGGCGACGTTGTGGCCCGCCTGGGTGGCTTTCCACTTTACGGTGTCACCTTTGTTGACGCGGACGAGACCGGGTTTGTACACATTGCTGAGGTTTGCGGTCTTGTCGCGGCTGAGCATTTCAACGACGA
The DNA here is from genome assembly GCA_031413455.1 of Rhodobiaceae bacterium. Lineage (GTDB taxonomy): Bacteria > Pseudomonadota > Alphaproteobacteria > Micropepsales > Micropepsaceae > SZUA-430. The sequence continues at coordinate 3,076 of JANOFD010000049.1, read as the reverse complement.
TCTCGGCGGCGTTGGCCGCAGGCACTGTCAAGGCCAGAACAATGCAGGCTGCTAAAAATTTTTGCATGGACATATTTTCCCGTTACTACTCAGTCCTGAGTTAGTTGTGCGCACCCGGACCATCAAGGCTGCGGCCTGTCACACCGCCGTGGCGCGTGAGCGCACCCAGTCTGCGACGATGGATTCCAGTACCGGCAGCGGGACGGCGCCGTTTTCCAACACGGTATCGTGATACTTGCGGATATCGAATTTTGCACCCAGTTCGGCCCGAGCGCGTTCGCGCAATTCCAGGATCTTGTTCTTGCCGATCTGATAGGCGCAGGCTTGGCCGGGGTAAACGAAATACCGGTCGATTTCGCGGACGATATTTTCGCGGGTCAGGGCCGTGTTGGCCAGGAAATAATCGACGCTTCGTTTGCGGCTCCAGCCTTTGGTGTGGATGCCGGTGTCGACAACGAGGCGGCAGGCGCGCCAGAGTTCCATTGTGATGCGGCCGACTTCGTCGAGCGTGTCCTTGTAGAGCCCCATGTCTTTGGACAGTGATTCCGTATAGAGCGCCCAGCCTTCTACATACGCGGTGAAGCCGGTGTATTTGCGGAACTCCGGGATGTTCGTGGTTTCGCGGGCGATGGAAATTTGCAGATGGTGGCCGGGAATGCCTTCATGAAAGGCAAGCGCCGCCATCTGCCATTTGGGCAGGGCTTCCATCGATGCCAGATTGTAAAAGACGTAACCCGGTCTTGAGCCATCGGGCGTCGGGGAATTGTAGAAGGCGATGGTCTGGCCGCTTTCAAGGAACGATTCCATACGCTTGACCTCGACACCGGCCTTGGGCAGCGTTCCAAATGTGGGCGGCAAAGCCGCGTAGGCTTGGCGTTGAAGGTCTAGTGCGCGGGCGAGGTAGTCGGCGCGGCCTTGGTCCGTCGATGGATAGAGATATTTTTTGTTGGTGCGCAGGTCGGCGTAGAAAGATTTGAGCGACCCGCGGAAGCCCATTTTCTTTTTCTGCGTTTCCATTTCCGAAGACAGGCGCGCGACTTCGGAAAGACCGAGCTTGTGAATATCGGCGGCCGGGATTTTGAGCGTGGTGTGGGCGGCTGTGCGCTCGTTGTAGAATGCAATGCCATCAGGCAGCGCGCCGACGCCATGGTCCGTTTTGACGGATTTCCCGATCGCATCGACCGCCGTCAGAAAGGTCTCGTAGGCTGGCTTCAGGTGCTGTGTCAGCGCTTTTTCTGCAGCTGCGATGAGTTTGTTTTTTTGATCATCGGCGATTTTCAGTTTGGCGACCTTGGACTTGAAGTCGGAGAAGATGTTGTTTTCGCCGGTTCTTGTGAACGGGGCGCCGGTGAGGACCTGTTTGGCGTCATCGAACATCAAGCGGTAGGAGAACTTGGGTAGTGTCAGACCCTTTGACTGGGCGGCGCGCATATTGGCGATGGTCTGATCCATCAATGTGCCGGTGGCGGCGATTCGCGCGACATAGGCGTGGGCGTCAGCTTCATCGTCGATGCGATGCTGGTTGATCAGCAGGCTTGGTATATTTTGATGTGGTCCGCCAAAGTGTGAGACGTCGTAATTGTGGTAGCGGAACGGATAGTTGGCGATGGTCAATTCGTTGCGAAAAAGGAAAATGTCGTAGGAGACCCGCATTGACGGGGTGAGGGCGCTGCGGTCGATCTTGGTGCGCATGAACTCGGTGTCGGCGACGGTATTGCGATAGCGGTGGTCTGTGTAGGTTTCGGAGTAGTCATCCCACTCGCCGTAGCGCCTCTTGACGCCGAGGGCGGTCATGAATTCGGGAGACTCTTCAAAGTCGCGGGTGAAGCTTTTCGAGAAATATGCCAGAAGGCGGGCGTCTTCAGTGCTGGAAGGCACGACCTCGATACCGGTCTCGACCAGGTCATCGACGCAGCCGGTGAGGCTGAGAGCTGCTGCAGTTGAGAGCAGCAGGAAAGAGCGGCGCTGTAGGTGGTGCATTGGCTTATCCCCCGGAATGATGGGCACAGACTAGATTGCGCGCGCGGCATATACCAGATTGGATGCTCCGGTCACGCGCTCACATTGTTGAGAAACCCATGTCCCGTCCCGCCAAATACGCCTTTCTCGAACATTCCGGTTTGTTGGCGTTTGCGCATCGGGGGGGAGCCTTGGAGGCGCCGGAGAATACGATGAAGGCTTTCGAATATGCGGTGGGGCTTGGCTATCGCTATGTCGAAACCGACGCCTATGCGACCAGCGACGGGATTCTGGTGTCGTTTCACGACGACAAACTGGACCGGGTGACGACGTCCAAGGGCAAAGTCGAAGAGGTGGGGTGGGAGGTGCTTAAAACCGCGCGCATCGGCGGCGTGGAGCCCATTCCGCTGCTGGAGGATTTGTTTACGCGTTTTCCCGAGTTGCGGATCAATATTGACCCCAAGCACGATCAGGCGGTGGCGCCTTTGATTGCGCTGATCAAGCGCTTGGGGGCGCAAGATCGCGTCTGCGTCGGGTCGTTTTCGGGAAAGAGGATACGGCAGGTGCAGGATGCTTTTGACGGTCGCGTCTGCACGTCGCTGGGGCCATCGGGTGTACTGAAGCTTAAATCGGCTTCGATGGGATTGCCTGCGCGCCATTGGCCGGAAGGTTGCGCGCAGGTGCCGGTGAAGTCGGGCGCTGTCACGGTGGTGACAAGGCGTTTTGTTGAAGCGGCAGAAAAAAGTCAATTGCAGGTTCACGTGTGGACAATTGATGACGCGGCGGAGATGAACCGCCTCATTGATCTGGGGGTGCATGGACTGATGACCGACCGGCCCGCGGTGCTCAAGCAGGTTCTGCTCAAGCGTGATTTGTGGGGTTAGACGCGATTTGCGTTGCCGAAGGCCCTCATCAGTCGCGCCGAAGTGGCGCGCCACCTTCTCCCGCTTGCGCTACGGGATTCACACATCTGATTTGACTTTCGCGATTGCGTAACCTTCGAGCATTGCGGCCATCCGTTTCCATCCTTTGGCCATGGTTTTTGGGCCCGGCGGTTTGTAATAGCAGTTCCAGCCGCCGAGGCGGGCGACAGTCCAGGAGAGCCATGAGAGCGATC
>JANOFD010000048.1:0-1220 GCA_031413455.1 Rhodobiaceae bacterium | reverse complement strand
GAATTGCGCAATGTTGACATCGGCGGGTCCTGATCAATCCATCAAAATGCTGTCGATGTCGATTTTCAACTTCCGGCCAGCACGCGTGGGCATGGGCACTATTCTGGCTCGCGCGCGGGTCGTCAACGCCAGCAGCCTGTTCGCCTATGCCGAGGTAACGGTCGAAGACAGCGAGGGCCGCCAGCTCGCGCATTGCGGAGGACAAGCGGCGCTCGTCGCGCTCGATCCCGCGCCACCCCCTCCGTCGCCGTTCCCGCGGATCGAACAGCCGGTGTGGGCGACGCCCGATCCGTGGCAGCGCCCGCCGGGGCCAAAAATCGAGACTTCGCTATGGGATACCACCGACGGCATCAAGAGCCTCCGGGCCTTGAGCTCCGGGTCCTTGCGCACGCCGACATTGACCCTTTTTGGGATGCAACTATAGGACATAGGTGATGGACATCTTACCGCCACGGTTCCAGCAAGCCCCTGGTTCTGTGGCCCAACGCGACACGTCTCGCCGAGCCTCATCGCAAATTTCATCAACATGGCTTGCTGGTTCAGTGGATTTACGCTGCATCGTGCGGGCAACTCGTTCGCTGGCCTTGACGACCATGTACGATTCTTCCGCCAGTCGGTCGCGGATGGACGGCCGATGCGCTTGGAGGCGAACAGTGTCCGGGGTGACGGCGACCAGTTCATTCACGAGGCCGCGCTCTACGACGCCGACAACAATTTGGTCGCGCGGGGCAATGTGATGGCCGTAATGATCGACAACAAGCGGCGCAAGCGGCAACAGCGGCGCGTGGCAGAGCGCGCGCTCTGCACGATTTTGTTCACCGACATCGTCGACTCGACACGGGCTGCGGGCGCGCTGGGCGACAAAGCGTGGAATGCGCTGCTGGAGCAACACAACGACACCGCGCGGCGCGAGATCGCGCGCTGCACGGGGACGGTGGTCAAGAGCACCGGCGACGGTTTGCTCGCTCGCTTCGCCACGCCGGCGCAGGGGCTCGACTGCGCCGTTCGCTTGCGCGACGCGCTCAGCGGTCTGGGTATCTCGATCCGTGCGGGGCTGCATATGGGCGAGTGCGAGATCGTGGACGATGACATCATCGGCACGGCGGTCAATCTCGCGTCACGCATTCAAGCCGCGGCGCTACCCGGCGAGGTCTACGTCTCGTCGACGGTGCGCGATTTGGTCTCCGGTTCGGCCACTCGCTTCGAGAGCCGCGGCGAAC
>JANOFD010000047.1:0-5404 GCA_031413455.1 Rhodobiaceae bacterium | reverse complement strand
TCCTGTCCTACGCCGGCGGAGTGCAGTTCGGCCTCATCACGGATGCGAAGATGTGCCCCGACCCCGAAGCCATCATCGAGCGCTTTGCGCTCGCGGGAGAAGGTGGATCGCCGCACCTTCGCGGCGAGACGGATGAGGGCCTTCCCCCATCATCATTCTCAACAAAGGAACCCCACATGAACAACACCAAAGTCTGGTGGCAGTCGAAAACCGTCTGGGCCTCGATCGTGGCCGTGCTCGCCGGCATCGCCACACTCGCAGGCGTCAACCTCGACGCCACCCTGCAAGACGAACTCGTCAACCTCATCACCGGCACAGCCAACCTCATAGCCGGTGCTACCGCCTGGTACGGCCGCGCCAAAGCGCAAACCACACTCACCTGGAGACAACCATGAACATCATCCTGCGCACCCTATTCGTCGCCAGTGCGGCCACACTCCTCACCGCCTGCGCGTTGCTGCAACCGCTCGACGCCGACGCGCGCCGAACCGCCAGGATCGTCCTGACGGCATACGAAGTAACGCAACAAGCGATCCTCATTTACGGCCGCCTGCCCGACTGCGAGCCCAACCTGCCACCACTCTGCAAAGACCCCGCACTCTGGCGAAAACTCAAAGCGGCAGACGCCATGGCCACAAGCGCCATCGCGACAGGCGCCGGTGCCGTCATGGCGATCGAAGCCGTCACCACCCTGCTCAAACGCGCCATCACCAATAAGGGGACACCAGAACAATGACCGCAGCCAACGTCATAGCCCTCCTGCACGAAATCCTCGCAACCCTGCCGCTCGCCATCACCACCGGCCAGCAGCTGATGACCCTGATCAACGAAACCTACCGCACGCTCAACGAAACCATCGAAGGCGGCGATATCACAGACGATGACCTGACAGAACTGATCGAACGCATCGTCGCCAACAGCACGGCGATCCAGGCCATCAAATAGCCCCCGCGCAGTGTCCCCTCATCCGTCTTGCCGCTGACGCGGCAATCCACCTTCGCCCGCTTGCGGGAGAAGGTGGCGCGGGCCGCACCTTCGCGGCCCGTGACGGATGAGGGCCTTCGCGGCCGGTGACGCGAAAATCGATTTGACACCGTTTCGCTCGTCTCCTTGGCGCCCGTCCCGGTTGGCCCGTGACCCCACGGCAACAGACTTGGCAAAAATGACAGGTTCCTAACGTTCATCCTTGCCTCGCAATGGGCCCCCGCCCATGGTGCAAGTACCACGGGCGGGGGCGGGTGGTCATGCAATCAAACTATGTGAATAACTTCTAGGCGTCGTTGTTGCAAACGGCATTGTGGCTGGCCGTTCTGCACGTCGATCCGTTCGCCTTGTCTTCGGCTGCCGACCGCGCGTCTGAGGAAATTTTCCTGCGCCTGTACCCGGTAATGTACCCCGGAGTGTGGCGTGATCGCGTCCAAGTGGTGATCTTGGACGAAAACAGTTTACCCTTGCCGCCGCCGCCCGGTGGCCCTGAGGGAAGCAAAGAGTGGCCCCTGCGCTACGATGAATATGTTTCGGTGATCTCAAAGGTCCTTGAGTATGAGCCGAAAGGCGTATTCGTCGACATCATTTTCGACACAGACGAAAAGCGCGATCCAACCCCGCTGCTGGATTTCATAAAAACTCTGCCAATTTCCGGCGCGCCCGTCGTATTTGCGGCGTATAGAGACCGCTCTAAAAAATTACTCCTGCCCGCGACGATGCCATATTCCGACGCGCCCGCCTTGCGAGGTCTGGTTGAAATTGTGGCGGAGCCAAATCACTACCAGCTTGGCAGCGGAGCAGGTGGTGGTGCAGCATCTGCGGCAGCTGTCCTTTACAACGCTACCGTCGACCAAGACTCGAGGCTAGATCTAAAGGTGAATTCGGAGTTTCTGGTCGCTTGGGGCAATACGCTGCACACAGAAGACGCGAACCACCCAGACTGCGCCCCCGTCATCGACAACGCTGACAGCCGTTGGAGTGAGTTCACCGGCGCGGTGATGTCGGGACTGGCCGGAGTAGTAGATTCCGATGCCATGAGTGGCGAGAAGTCGTGGGAGCGGCGCCAGCCCTGCCCCTATCACACGGAAACCGCTGCTCACCAATTGATGTCAAACGCCTCAGATGAACTCAAGGAGCGCTTCAAGGACTCTTATGTCATCATTGGTGCAGCCATCTCAGGAACCGGTGATACCGTGAACTCTCCTGTGCACGGCCAACTGCCGGGCGCATTTCTGCACGCGATGGCCCTCGACAATCTGTTGACGTTTCAAGGTCGCCCGCTGGTCGAGGATTCCTCAGCGTGGTACTTACAGGCCGCACTGATCTTTTTGTGCGCCTTCGGCGGCGGGCTTGTCTTTGCCGACCGCACCGCGCCACAAACACGATTCGAGGCAGCGTTCAATTTGGGCCTGCGCCTACTCGTTTGGTTCGTCTTTGCGCTCATTCTGGCGGCGCTGTTGTTGGCTTACTTGGTGTATCTTGGCGTGGCGCCCTACAATTGGGGCGGCGTTCTTGCGGTTGCCACCGCGGTACTTTTTGCCGGCGCGGGTAAAGACCTACTCACGCTTGTTCGCGGAGTGAATTATTGATGGAGGTGCACATGCATCGTTTAATCGCAATACTGGGGCTGGCGATTTCAGTATTGGTCTTGTCCGCCGATGCGACCCACGCCGAGATGGGCGCAATCAAGCGCTTCGTTCGCTTTCCTCTGAACACATATGCACTTGATGGCAACCTGACCTCCGACATTCTGGAAGAAGCGACAACGCCTCATCCATCGGGAATTTCCGTCGACGGCGCTTGGCCGGACAAAAAACTCTTGCTCATCAGCTTCGGAGGCCAATCGTATCACATCCTTTTTCGCGCCGTCGAAATGAACGATCAAACGGCATGGGATACCAAGATGGCCGCGAGCGGAGGCTTGGCATGCAGCAACAGAACGGCCCGTCGCACCGGCGGAGATCCCAAAGTCACGACAGCCGGCACCAAGGGCTTTTCTAGTCCATGTTAGACCGGAGTTTTCTCTTCGTCGCATCGTGTGCGCTCGTTTGGAGTGCGCTATGTACTGTCCCCGCACTGTCATCCGACAAGCAACCGGAAAAGAAACGCTGGGAGGAATTGCGCGACAAACCCATCGACTATTCGCCTTATGAGCGGCGCCGGGCTGAGAATTTGAAACTTGGTGCAAGACCTATCACGCGTGCGCTTGCGGCGGGTTTCGCCAAAGTCGCCGATCTCGGAACACTGCCGGTCCTGACCGACCCGGACCTGAACAGAGGGCTCGAGGTCGAAGTCAGTAAGCTGCTGCCGGCGAATTTGGGCCTGAAGCCGCCGCCGATAGAGTTTGTCATTGTCGACGATTTGGGCCTGCTCGCAGAAATTCAGGCCGCAGGCCAAGACAGTGCCGCCATCCAAGCCATCCTCGCCAAGGAAGCGACCAACTTTACCGCCGCCTCCACGGGCGGAGGGGCCATAATAATCGGGTTGAGCGTACTGAAAACTGTAAAGACTTATGACGAACTGGATTTCCTCCTCTCCCACGAAGCATCGCACATTTTGTACGATCACTTCACCGAAGACGAACGCAACGCGAAAATCCACCAAGCGATCAACGTCGTCGCTTTGATTGCCGTTTTGGCCACCCGCAGGGCAGACGCGGACACAAGAGAGGCTGCGGCATGGACCGCTCTTGGCCTCATGGTCGCAAACAGTCTATTGGGACCCGCCTGGGATCGCGAACAGGAACAAGAATCCGACGAGTTAGGTTACGAACTGCTGATGGAATCGAACAGAAGCGCCGACGGTGCAACCAACATTCTGGAAAAATTCCAAAAGCGCGACGACGCGTTGAAAGCCCACTTGGACCTGTTATGCGGCACGGACTCCGCAGTCACGGATTTTCTGAAAAGAGTGGTCGGAAGCTATTTCGGCATTCCGATTCCTCGAGAAGGCTACGACCCCAACAACCCAGTTTGTCAGGAGCGGCGAAATATCTTCGCGTCACTTTTCAAGGGCCATCCTGAAACGAAAGAGCGCAAGAAATATTTGGAGAAATACCACAAAGTCCACTACGCCGCGAGGCCTGACATCGGACTCAAACCAATTGGCGACGGTTCGGGCACGCTGTTGGATTTCTTTTCTCCCAACGGGGACACCAATCGTGCCCTACGCGCCTATGACGGCATCACCGCCTTTCATAAGGGCGATTTGGCGACGGCCAAAAGATTCGCCCAAGCAATCCCGTCGAAAGGCCAAGCGGAAAATCAGCTGCCAATACTGGAGCTGAATTTCTACATAGCCAACGCCGAGGGCAGGCGCGCCGAAGCCCTGCAATTTCTCGACAAGGCGACATTGGTGCCCGAACCCTCTCTGCGCCATTCGCAATTGGCCGAAAGAGAATACGCCAAGGACCAGAAATGGGCGGACGCCGCGCGAGTTCTCAGGATGCGCATCACCCGCCAGATCGGCGACCTGGAGCGGAACTATCCGCTATGGATCATGTATCTCCGGCTCGCCAGCAAAACCGTTGAGATGGATAGGGCGCTGCTCGAATGCAGGGCGCTCAACAGACCGGGAATGACTCTGGCCTGCGAGGCCATGGCGCATCCACAACAAATCGGCCCGCCCCCAGCACCCCCGAAATAGTCGAATTACGCCGGCCCAAAAACTGAAGAACTATCGCCCGCAAAACCGACAGCACACCAAAGGAGTAAGCATAAAATGGCGCGTCAGCCGTATCCAAGTTCCAGCCTGGCGCACGGTCGGCCCCGGAAATCAATTACCGACCCCGATAATTTCAAGCAACCGAAGAATTGCGCCGGGACACCATAACCTGTCGCCAGAATACCATGCACCGGCAAATCGTTGTTTACGGCGCGCACTGTCATCACCGATATGCAGGCATGTGCTATCTGTCGCTGGGATGAAAGCGCGTTTGATGACGGTCGGCCCAGACATACGACTTAGTGGGCGATGCAAGTACCATGATACTGAATTGTGAGGAGTGTACATTATGCCAACTCGGACGATTTCTCTGTCAATGCTTTTGGTGGCACTGTTGTGTGGCATGCCGGCTACCGGCGCCGAACGGCCTTTTGTCATCCTCTCGCCGACGGTCGAACTATCTGCGGAACAACTGAGCGAACTCCGAAAAATCGAGAGTGACCCGAAAACACACGCGGTAGAAATCATTCGCTTGAAAACACAAACTACCAAAGAGGCGCTTGCCTGGCGGCCAGGCTTCGATGTCCACCCTCTTGGTGCGGGGCTATTTGCTTTGGTTTTGTTGACGCCTACGCCGGAGAAACCGCCCCCCAACATGGCCTTAGTTGCGACCGGGCAGGCCAATCCGGTGCCTAGTTCGAACACCAAGTCCAACCTGAAAATGACAACGAACGCAGCAACAGCTTGCCCTGCC
>JANOFD010000046.1:0-3725 GCA_031413455.1 Rhodobiaceae bacterium | reverse complement strand
ACTCCACAATGCGGCGCTCCAGCCGGAATCGGTTTAGTGCGTTTTCCAACCCCGAAGGCAATGCCACCCCTGCAGCAACGGACCTCAACAGCTGATTGCGGATCAAGTCTGCGGTGATTAGGTCGATAAACTCGCTTTGTGACATGTCGTTGGTGCGCGCAAGTTGAATTAACGCGTCGGGGTTGAGCTTGCCTTTACTATCTACCATGCCTTGAATTGGGCGAAGTGCTTCAACGATTTGGGCGGGAGAAACACTTAAACCCATTGTCCGAGACTTTTGCAGGATCGCCAGTTTGTTCACCAACCGATCCAAAGCGACGCGATCCAGACCTTCGGTTTTTGCCTGTTGGGTCGACATTTCTGATCCGGTCGAGCGCGACATTTGTCCAATGAACCGGGAAAAATCGCGTTGGAACCGTTCAGGGGTAATGTCTTCTCCACCTACTTCGGCAACTCTTGGTTGCTCAGTCAGATTGAGCATATCCTGCACGCCCCACATTCCGAAACTGCCAACCAGCACGAAAATCATGAGAGCGGCGAACCACCCCTTGGTCGAATTGCGTAGTGTTTCTAACATGGTAGCGAGAGAGCCAGATTTGGAAAGATCCGCGGGGAGTTCACCGACGTCTTGTGTTGGAGTTGACCCGACGCAGCCGGGCGACCGTCCCAGCACATGACGAAGCGGCGGCGGATACTAGGGGGGGCGCTAAACCTCGGCAAGGGTGTTGCCCGGACCTTGACCTGAGGCATCATGGCCGCTTTTCTGCCACTGGGGACTCAAACTTGGGAAGAGACAATGCAATTTATTGCCGGTAACTGGAAAATGAATGGTCTGATGTCCTCCCTTCGGGAAATCGAGTCTTTAGTGACTGGGTTGCGGGGACGGGCCAGTTTACCCGAAATCCTCGTTTGCCCGCCAGCAACATTGCTGCAATCGCTGAGCCCTGTGATTGTGGGCAGTCCAATCAAGCTTGGGGGGCAAACCTGCCATGCCACGGCAAGCGGCGCCCACACAGGCGATATAAGTGCTGAAATGTTGAGGGATGCCGGAGCGTCCTACGTTATCGTAGGCCATTCTGAGAGACGGACCGATCATGGAGAAACGTCTTCCGATGTTGCCGCGCAGGCAGATGCGGCACGGCGAGCGGGTCTTTCTGCAATCGTGTGCATCGGGGAAAGTGAGGCGCAGAGGAACGAAGGCGGCACCGAAAAGATTCTCGCTCAACAAATTCAGGCAAGCATTACTGCGGATTCATTGACGTCAGAGACTGCGTTCGCTTATGAACCCATTTGGGCGATCGGAACCGGGAAAACGGCATCGTTGAATGACATTGATCGCATTCATGCGTTTATCCGGGCGCGGCTTGAAGAGCGCTTTGGCCTTCAGGGCAGAAACGCCCGATTGTTGTATGGTGGGTCGGTCAAGCCGTCTAATGCACGCGAAATATTGAATTTGGCGTCAGTCGATGGAGTTTTGGTCGGCGGTGCAAGCTTGAAAGCTGATGAATTCTTGGCCATTATCGATGGAAGTCGTGGTTAGAGAATCGAACTGGTTCATGCGGCTGGGCCTTGGTCTTTCGCAAATTTTTCGCGTTGCAGCACAGGCGCTATGGTGTGCTTCAGATTTCCGGAACATTGTCATGAGAAATGCGCCGTTGATGCGCACTACCGTTGTGCTTGTGGCGGTTTTGGCCGTGGCGAGTTGTGCAACCGAGCCCACCCAACAGTTGGGCCGCTACAAAGTTGGCTCTCCGTATCAAATTGGCGGCGTCTGGTACTACCCAAAAGAAGATGCTTTTTACGATGAGACGGGAGTGGCGTCTTGGTACGGTTCCGACTTCCATGGCAAATCGACGGCCAACGGCGAGCGCTATGACATGAATACCTTGACGGCAGCGCATCGCACCTTGCCATTGCCCAGTGTTGTTCGGGTAACTAATCTTGACAATGGCCGCTCACTTCGACTGAGAGTGAATGACCGCGGTCCCTATGCGCATGGGCGTATCATTGATGTCTCCAGCAAAGCGTCTCAGCTGTTGGGATTTCAGAACCGGGGAACAGCGCGCGTGCGCGTGCAATACGAGGGCAGGGGTGTCGTGGGGGCGATGGCACCAGCGGATGACGACGATATATCGTCTGTGAAGCCGAGCGATGTTCGCGCGGCGCCGCGGGGTCAAATTGCAAGCACCCCACTTGCACCGCCGCCGGGCGCATCCGGCTCGAACCCCATTGTGGAAGATACCGGTCCACCCATAGCCTCCCAACCTGCGATTGCAACGGACGCAAATTTGGTTGAGACGGATGGGGAGGTCACGACAGTTTTAGTGCCCACAAACACCCAATTGTGGATCCAAGTCGGTGCCTTTGTTACACGGGGAAATGCAGACCGGCTCTCCCAGAAGCTTGCCACTATTGGGCCATCTCAGGTGTCGAGAATCCTGCAGAATGGGCGACCACTTCATCGCGTCAGGTTTGGTCCGTTTGCGACGGTGGAAGAGGCCGACTTGATGTTGGACAAAGTGATCAGTTCAGGCCAGAACGGCGCTCAGATCATAGTAGAGTAGGTCAAAATGCGATTGATATTTGTCTTGTTGGCTTCGTTCTTGTTCAGCCTTTCAAGCGCGATTGCGCAACCGTCGGCTGATCCTGTCAACGACGTTCCAACTGCGGCGCCTTTTGCGCTGATGATGGACTTTGAAACTGGCGCTGTTTTGTTTTCCAAGAACGGCGACGCGCCGATGGCTCCTGCTTCGATGGCGAAGCTGATGACTGTCGCCATTCTATTCGAAAAGCTCAAGCATAACGAACTTCGCCTTGACGATACCTTCACTGTGACGGAGCGGGCTTGGCGTCTTTCGGTTGCCGGCAAAAATGAATCTTCGAAAATGTTTGTGAGCATTGGGTCGCAAATTCGCGTTGAAGATCTGTTGCGGGGAATCATCATCCAATCGGGCAATGATGCGTGCACAGTGGTTGCCGAACACTTTTCGGGCAGTGAAGAAGCTTTTTCGGATTTGATGAATGCAGAAGCGAAGAAAATTGGATTGAAAAATTCGGTTTTCAGGAACGCCAGTGGCTTGCCGCATCCGGATATGCACGTCACAGCACATGATCTTGCACTGCTCGCGGCCTACATCATCCGGGAGTTTCCTCAGTACTATCGCACTTTCGCGGAACGGGAGTTTACCTGGAACGGCATCAAACAAAGCAATCGAAATCTGTTGCTGGGATCTTATGTTGGCGCTGATGGGTTAAAGACCGGCCACACTGCGGCTTCGGGATATGGCATGGTTGCTTCTGCGCAGCATGAAGGTCGGCGTCTGATCTTGGTCGTCAATGGGTTGGCAAACGAGGCAGAGCGGGTTGCCGAAACCAAAAGACTGTTGGACATTGGGTTTCGTGAGTTTCGCGTATACGCATTGCTCAAACCAGAGTCGCCTGTCGGTGAAGTTGAAGTATGGTCGGGAGCAGAACCTAAAGTCGCACTGGTGGTTCAAAAGCCGGTTACGCTTCTGCTTCGCAGAACCCAGCGCGAGGCGCTCAAAGTGGTGTTGACGTATGACACACCGGTTCTGGCTCCTGTGCAGAAAGGGCAAGTCGTTGGAAAGCTAACCATTACCGCACCGGGCATCGAGACAGTGAGTGCCACCGTTCATGCGGGATGCACTCTCTCCACAATCACCAGGGCAGCAAGCGCGGCGGCGAAGAATAGCAAATTCCCCGTG
>JANOFD010000045.1:0-5051 GCA_031413455.1 Rhodobiaceae bacterium | reverse complement strand
GTAAGGCAGCGGATTTTGATTCCGCCATTCCTAGGTTCGAATCCTAGTACCCCAGCCAGGCCGAATGCGTAGTGCGGTTCACCATCAAGTCGAATGGCGAACGCATTGAATATACAAGCTTTTTCCCCTCGAGCTTCAAGTTCGAAAAGGCAAATGCCAGCAATTGGCGCTTTTGATCGATTGTCGAACGCTTGAAAATGTTGGCCGCTCGTGAAGCTACGGAAGTCAAGCTTTCCATTGTTGTTCGGAATGCGTCGTTGCCGTTTTGATGCTGCTCGATCTGAGTGGTGATCTCGTTCTTGAGGTCCTTCAACTTGAGCGCTTTTTGTTGTATTCGATCTCCAGTTCGGTCGAGCGAATGATCCGTCGGTCCGAAGAATTCAAAAGGTCCGAGTTATTGAGAGTGGACTAATCCCATTGGACCCGAGTTCGAGGGGCAGCAACTGTCCTTCGACAGACCGATGGGTGAACGGCCACCGTCAACTCCTATTGGTGCTCGCCATCATTGCGGCGACCAAAACTCCGGACAAATAACTGAGGCTTCTTTGCCGCGGTCGTAAGCGTTGCGACCGTAATCGCTACGGCTCCTATCAAAACAGAGTGCCCAATCACGCTTGCGGCAGCGAACGTGTAGCTTCCGATAGCAACCGAAACGCTAGCTGCCCACATCAATCCCAACGCTTGCAAAACATAGTGCCGAATGGCGACATCGGGAATGTTACGAAGTGGGCTAACTTCGTGATTAAAGATAAAATTCCACGCATACACGACGTAGTTGCTGAGTCTTTCGATCATGAGTGTGCGACCTTCTGTTTCAATGGAAACTTTTTCGTTGGCTGTGCCCGCTCATATTCTGGAAAAATGAACTCGACACGCAATTTGATACGTCTCCCTCGACCAAGGGGATCTGCGACAAAATCACAATGTCTCTTGCGGCCTTTGGCCGAAGCCTTGGAGTTCGATCTTTCATCGCGTCCAGCGATCATTGCGTACTGCCGCGAAAGCCCCGCTGTTAACGTTCCCGGACGCGGTTTCTGAGCGTCGGAGGCGCAACAATTGGACCACCGGCGCCGGGAGATGAAGCTGCATTACTGCACATTTTGAATGCTTCGAGGGCCTGAGATCGCGCGCGAACGTGGTCGACGATGGGGGGGTGATACCCGAGGGATGTAAAGTTGGATGCGGTCCAGGGGCGGTGAATGTGTTTTGTATCTACCCCCGCCAGTTCCGGAACCCATTTCCGGACGTACTTTCCATCCGGATCGAATTTTTCTCCCTGGATCATAGGATTGAAGATACGAAAAAACGGCGCTGCGTCGGCGCCCGAACCGGCAACCCATTGCCAACTTGCTGAATTGTTCGCGAGATCCGCATCCAGCAGCGTGTCCCAGAACCAGCGCGCACCGTGCTGCCATGGGATCAGCAGGTGATTGATCAGGAACGAAGCGGTGATCATGCGCACACGATTGTGCATGTAGCCGGTCGCCCACAATTCACGCATGCCCGCATCGACGATCGGATAACCGGTGCGGCCGCTTGACCAAGCCTTGAACCGCTTTTCGCTGTCCATCCAAGGAAATCGCTCGAATGCGGGATTGAGATTTCGTTCTGTCATTTGCGGAAAGTGATACAGCAGGTGATACGCGAACTCGCGCCAGCCAATCTCGGTCAGAAATTTCGTTGCGTGCGTTTCGACTCCATCATTACGGTCCATCGACGTTGCAAGCGCATGCCAGATTTGGCGCGGTCCGATCTCGCCCCAGTGCAGATGGGGCGACAATCGGGAGGTGCCTGCCATGTCGGGGCGATCGCGATTGGCGGCGTAGCCGTCGAGCGCCAGGTCAAGGAAGTTGACCATCGTTTGGTGCGCGCCGTGCTCGCCCGGTCGCCATCTGGATGCAAAGCCCTTCGTCCAGTCTGGCTTCGTCGGGAGCAATTGCCACGCTCGAATTGCATCGCTTTGAGGCCAAGCCGATGGCGCTCGCATTTTTCTTGGCGCGGGGAGAAGCGGCTCGTTCCTATAGCGACTGGAAAGGGAGCGCCAAAACGGCGTGAACACTTTGTAAGGACTGTCACTTCCCGTTTTGACCGTCCACGGTTCGGCGAGCAGCGAGGCATTGAAGCTGTGAGTTGATACCGAGTTCGCAGCGAGTGCCGCCTTGATCTGTGCGTCGCGGGCAATTGCATACGGTTCATACAGCCGGTTCCAATAGACCGCTTGGGCGTTTGTTTCAGCCGCCACACTTGCGATAACCGCTCCAGCGGTTCCTTTTCGCAGGATCAATTTGCTGCCACGTGCCACAAGATCAGCGGCAAGAGACTGGAGGCTGTGGTGCAGCCACCAACGCGAAGCGCCCCCAGGCTTCCATATGCCTGGAGTCACGTGGTCTAAGACAAAGAGAGGAATGATCGGTCCGATCTTCAACGCTTCCACGAGGGCCGGATTGTCGGCAAGACGCAGGTCTTGCCGAAACCAGACGATGATCGGACGCGGATGCATGGCCGTCTGACGCGTCACCATCGGGCCCTAACGCGGCCTAACCGGAACAGCAACTTCATTTCGCCGGAAGAACGGCAACGTCCATGGCGGGTCGTAGAGCCATATGACGGGCACGTCGGCGGGCGTCCACTTTGATGATGCCAAGATCCGCAACACATCGGCGGTTTTTTTGGCGACGGCTTCCGCGCTACGGCTGTTGGAGAAGCGCAAGACGGCCGTCGTCTCTCCGGGAACTTCGACGATCTCAACGGCGGGATTATTCGGCTTTGGTAGTGTCTCGCGCGTGTATTTGGAGGGCATGTAGAACCTAACGCGCCATTTGCCGCTGCCATCGCGCGATTGTGAGACGGGCGCCGTCATCGCGATGCTCTCGCTTTTTGCCGCCTGCTGCGACACGGGCGCTGTCATCGCGATCGATGTGCGCGACGTGTTGTTGCCGAAAATGAAATCGGCGAGCAAGCGGAATCCGGCGGAGCGGGCGCCCTCTTCGTCGCCAGCGACCACGACTTCAGCCGCAAGCCGCTTGTCATACTTCCGGATTTCCAACACGCCGACTTTGTCGACGACGTTGAACCTAGGCTCTTCGGTGTCCGCACGCACGGTCGGGGTGATGGCCAAACCTATCGTCAATCCAAGGCCGTATAGAATTTTTCGCATCGAACTGTCCTCAAGCGGGAAAAAGGAATGACGCCCCAGCGGAGTTCGCCGAGACGTCAAGGCGAGGTCCCGCAGCGACTTAGCTGGCGGGCAGGAGAACTTTGTCGATGACGTGGATGACGCCGTTCGATGCTTTCACGTCGGCAGCCGTCACCGTTGCATTGTTAATCTTCACACCCTTCGTGCCGTCGATGGCAAGCGTGCCGCCCTGGAGTGTTGCTGGCGAAGTTAGAGTCTTTCCGACGAGTGCTGACGACTCGATCTTGACCGGGATTACATGGTAGGTGAGGATCGCTGTCAGCTTTGCCTTGTTCTCAGGCTTCAGCAGATTCTCGACTGTGCCAGCGGGAAGCGCCGCAAACGCTGCGTTGGTTGGCGCGAAAACCGTGAACGGCCCTTTGCCATTCAACGCGTCCACAAGACCTGCGGCCTTGATGGCGGCGACAAGCGTTGAGAAGTCGGGATTGGAAGCCGCAACATCCACTACCGTACCTGCCGGTTTGTACATGCCACCTGCGTTTGCAACGCCTGTGAACGTCATGGGTGCGAGGACGGCGATTGCCATCATCATTGATCGGAAAAACATGGTTCGAACTCTCTCTATCGTTAAATGGACACAGCTCAATTTGAATGCGACATAAACCGTCGCTTTTGATGTGTGACTGTCTACGCGCTCGTTTGCAGAGCGGATCACTGCCGCACGTCGATTGCCAACCGTGGAAGATTACAGTTGTGCAACGTCGTTTTTTTCAGCAGTCGATGGGTTGACTAGAACATCCCGAGCACTAGCTTATGAGTTATCCCATTCGCGGCAAGAAGCGCAGCGATGCAAAGCAGAAGGATTGAGCGGACCGGTGTCGGGAGCGACAAAGCAGCTGGCGCTCGTCATCGGTGCCCACGGCGGGATAGGCAGGGCTGTCGCGGATCGGCTGCGTACCAACGACATTGACTGCGATGTCATCGCCTTTACGCGCGAAAGCGTGCCGCCGATCGACCTGATATCCGAAACAAGCATCGAAAACGCCGCGCGGTTCGTTTCCGAGCAGGTCGCCGAGATTCGCTTGGTCTTCGTTGCCACAGGCTTCCTCTACGACGAAGCGTTCGTGCCGGAACGCGGCCTGCGCCATTTGAACCGCGAGCATATGCTCAAGTCGTTCGAGATCAACGCGGTCGGACCAGCGTTGGTCATGAAGCATTTCTTGCCGTTGCTGCCGCGCGCCGGGAGGTCCGTGTTCGCGGTGCTGTCGGCCAAAGTGGGCAGCATCGGTGAGAACAGGTTGGGTGGATGGCACAGCTATCGGGCGTCGAAAGCCGCGCTCAATCAATTGGTGCGCACCTCGGCGATCGAACTTAAGCGCACGAAGCCCGAGGCCATTTGTGTCGCACTGCATCCCGGCACGACGGACACCCGACTTTCGGCGCCTTTCGCAAAGGCGGGGCTAGACACTCAGCCGCCCGCCGTGGTTGCCGAGCGATTGGTTGCGGTGCTGCGCGCACTGTCTCAGAAGGATAGCGGATCATTCCTCGATTACAGTGGCGCGACAATTCCCTGGTGATGTGATCCGACCGGCGCAGGTGTTGCGTATACATTCTGGTCCGCCACTCCAACCACATCCGGTCTCCTCATGAATGCCATCACGCCTGCCCGTGACTTTCACTCCGCCGTTTCTGCCGCGGCGCCGTTGCGCCCTTCGCGCGCGGAGGCGGAAGCTGCCGTCGAAACCCTTTTGCGTTGGACGGGAGACAACCCGCTCCGCGAAGGATTGCGCGACACGCCGGCGCGAGTCGCGCGTGCGTTCGAGGATTGGTTCTCCGGCTATGCCACGGATCCGGAGGATTACCTGACGCGGACCTTCGAAGAAGTCGAAGGCTATGACGAGATGGTCGTCCTGCG
>JANOFD010000044.1:0-1044 GCA_031413455.1 Rhodobiaceae bacterium | reverse complement strand
GTTTTTATTAAGGATTTGACAAACCTGGAGTATCTCATCAGTTAAGTTCTTCTCCATTTACTTCTAAGTTTTTTTTGCTTTTGTTTTACTTAGCAACTGAAGAAATATCTCCATCTCTGCATCCACCTTTTTTTTAGGATTAGCAGCCTTCTTAACTTTATTAGATGAGTTCTGCTTCAGGCTTTTATTGAAGTAAAGTTTTGGGCCGCCGAAATGCGCAGTCAGGCGCTCGGCGAAATAAAGCGGCGAAGGGCGACCGACATAGTGTTCGAGAAAGCTGTCGAGCTCGGCCTGGAATGATGGGTCCTGTTTTGCGGCGCTGTAGGCGCGCTCGACGTCGAGGATCAGCGGCATCAGCGTTTCGGCTACATAGCGCCCGCCATGGATGCCGAAATGGCCGTTGGCGTCGGGGCCGGTGCGGAAGGAGTTGGGAGTTACGCGGTTCATTTCGAATGACTTTCGGCAAAGGCCAAGTATGCATTTGCGGTAAAGTGCTCAATCAACTCAGGGTCTTTTTCGCCGCGCGATTTTTCGACGCCTGACGATACGTCGACGGCACGGGCGCGGGTTTTGTGAATGGCCTGGGCGACGTTGGTTGCGTTCAGGCCGCCGGACAGCATCCAAGGTGTGGTCCACTCTTCGTTGGCGATCAGTTGCCAGTCGAAAGCAAGGCCGTTGCCGCCTGGCAAGAGCGCGGGCTTGGCGTCGAAGAGCAGGACGTCGGCGACAGCTTCAAAGGCGTGGGCGCGTTTGACGTCGTCAGCGGTCTCGATGGCGATGGCTTTGATGATGGGCAAACGGTGGCGGGCTTTGAGTTCTGTGACGCGGGCTGTGGTTTCGTCGCCGTGGAGTTGCAGGAAAGCAGGCCGGGCTTGCGCGACGATGTTGTCCAGGGTGGCGTCATCGGCGTCGACTGTCAGCGCCACGGATTTGAGGGTGGGTGCCAGCGCGGCAAGTTCCAGGGCCTTGGCAGGTTCGATATATCGGGGGCTGCCTGGGTAAAAATTAAATCCGATGTGGGTGGCGCCGGCCCGCGACGCGGCC
>JANOFD010000043.1:0-2988 GCA_031413455.1 Rhodobiaceae bacterium | reverse complement strand
AGTTTTAGCCCGTTCAGGTCCACGAAATTGCGAACTGCGGTTTCCATTGCTTCGGGCATCCATTCGACCGGCTGAAGCGCGGGGATCAGCTTCTTGAGAGTAGCACGCGCTTCGGGGCTCATGACTTTTTGTGCTTTGTCGTCGAGTACGAGGGGGCGCCTGGCGACAAGGAACTGGGCGCCATCTGCGAGTTCGATCAGAGTTTTGGCACGCTCCTTCAGGCCGGGCATTGCAGCTATGAGCTGAGCACGTAAATCTGGAAAATCCTTCGGGTCGAAACATTTGAGCATGGGAAGGGTTGCGTTGGCCAAGTCTTCATCGGATGCGTGGCGGATGTAATGACCATTCAAATTGTCGAGCTTCTTGAAATCAACGCGTGAGGGGCTGCGCCCTATGCTCTCGAGATTAAACCACTCAATCGCTTGAGCGGTGGAGATTGTTTCATCATCGCCATGGCTCCAGCCCAAACGCAGCAGGTAATTGCGCATTGCCTCTGGCAAATAGCCTAGGTCTTTATATTCATGGATCCCTAGCGCACCATGGCGTTTTGAAAGTTTCTGGCCGTCTTCGCCATGCATCAGGGGAAGATGGGCATAGATCGGAACCGGCCAACTCATGGCATCAATGATTTGGCGTTGACGCGCTGCATTCGTCAAATGATCGTCGCCGCGAATGACATGGGTTATACCCATGTCATAGTCATCCACGACAACCGAAAGCATGTACGTTGGCGTACCGTCGGATCGCAAAAGTATGAAGTCGTCCAGCACATCATTGGAGAAGCGCACGTCGCCCTGAACTTTGTCGTTGATGATTGTGTCCCCGACGCGCGGAGCCTTGATGCGGATAACTGGCGGAACATTGGGGCGATGATCCGAAGCGGGACGGTCACGCCAACGGCCATCATAACGCATTGGCGTTCCCGCCGCACGTTGAGTTTCCCGTATTGTTTCTAGTTCCTCGGGTGACGCATAACAATGATAGGCCTTGCCCATTTCGAGAAGTTGCCGGGCGACTTCAGCATGCCTCTCAGCGCGCGCAAATTGAAAGACCGTCTCTGCATCCCAGTTGAGACCCAGCCATTCCAATCCTTCGATGATTGCGGCTATCGCGTCGTTTGAGGAGCGCTGCCGATCCGTGTCTTCTATTCGCAAGCGAAAGGTTCCGTTGTGGCGCCGCGTGAAGAGCCAATTGAACAAGGCGGTGCGAGCCCCTCCGATGTGGAGGAAACCTGTCGGCGATGGTGCAAATCTTGTTACAATTTTCATGTGGTGTTTGGTGCGTTTAACTTGTTTTAATTTGGATGAGTGACGTCATGGCTGACATACATTTTCACATGCCAGCAATCTAACACGCGAGCAATACAAATTGCGCGAGTCCAATCACATTATCGATCAGCTTTATGGTGGGCGACTTCGCGGGATCGTAGCGGCGATTTTAGCGCGGCTAGACCGATTGCCGTCGCAGACAGTTGAAAGTTGGCTCAGCGACGCCGACCGGCGGGTTCTATTTGTGCCGGTTCTTGTGGGATGTGGAGTGGGTTTTTATTTCTCTCTGCTGCAGGAGCCCTCTTTTTGGTGGATAGGGTGGGCGCCAGCCCTTCTGGTGTTTTGGATTGTGATGCGTTCGTCAAATTGGGCGCACGCCACTTTGTTGGTGGGAGCAATTGCGGCCCTGTCATGCGGGTTTTCGCTAGCGGTACTTCGAGCACAAGTCGTGGGGGCACCAGTGATAGCCCGGGAGACGAGATTGCTAATTATCACCGGACGGGTTGCAGATCTTGAACCGTCTGCGCGGGGGAGGACGCGCGTCATTATGGACATTGCTTCGGTTGTGCCTGCGCAACTTACGGTTCCAAAGCGAATCCGTCTTTCGATCAGCACGGAAAAAGCGCCGCTTGATCCTGGGGATTGGATTCGAGTGCGTACTACTCTGCGCCCGCCTCCCGCGCCTGTTGCCCCGGGGTCCTTCGATTTCGGACGAAAGCTATGGTTTGAAGGTATTGGCGCTATTGGCTTTACCCTGAGCCCTGTCACTCGCATCTCCCCACCTGCGCCGGACTCGATTGTGGTTGGAATATCCAGTGCCATTCAGCGCACGCGCCATGCAGTTAGCGAGCGCATTCTACGTGTTACCTCAGATCGAACCGGACCAATTGCGGCCGCGTTTCTGACAGGAGAGCGTGGGTTGATTTCCGATGAAGACAATGAAGCGATGCGTGACTCTAGTCTCGCCCACCTGTTGTCAATTTCCGGACTGCACATGATGCTCGCAGGCTTTGGGTTTTTCGCCGCCCTACGCATACTCTTCGCGCTCATTCCCGCTCTTGTGCTTGTCTATCCGGTTAAAAAGTGGGCCGCCGCGGGGGCGCTGATCGTTTCATTCGCGTATTTACTGCTGAGTGGAGCGTCTGTGCCCACGCAGCGGGCCTTCGCGATGGTTCTGGTTGCCTTTGTAGCAATCATTTTTGATCGCACGGCCCTGAGCATGCGCACCGTATCAATTGCTGCGTTGGCGGTGCTAGTGCTCGCGCCTGAATCCTGGATGGACCCAAGTTTTCAAATGTCATTCGCTGCCGTTGTAGCCCTGATTTCTGCATATGAGTGGTGGAGTGCCAACCACATATCGCCGGCCTTTCAGCCGGGTCCGCTCCGGCGGTTCTGGAACCTGGTTGTTGCAACGGCGGCGACGAGTGTGATCGCCGGCATAGCTACTGCGCCATTTGCAGCTTTTCATTTTAACAGATTTGCAGACTACGGCGTTGTTGCGAATGTGATGGTCATGCCAATCGTGAGCTTTGTTATCATGCCGTCTGGGGTCATTGCTCTTCTTGTGATGCCGTTTGGCCTGGAAGAAATTCCGTTGATGGCGATGGAGTGGGGGCTTGGTTGGATGCTGACATGCGCACATTGGGTCGCATCCTGGCCAGGGGCAACCCAAGCCGTGCAAGCATTTCCCGTGGAGGCGCTTTTACTAGTTGTGGCTGGG
>JANOFD010000042.1:0-2555 GCA_031413455.1 Rhodobiaceae bacterium | reverse complement strand
GCTGACGGGCTTGCTGGGCATCGGCTATGAAGTGATCGTGCTGCGGGGTGCTGAGCCAGGTGGCAGAGAACACGGTCTACACCTTTGCGCTGCTGCTGGCCGTGTACTTGATAGGCACTGCGCTGGGCGCTGGTGGCTGGTCCCGCTGGGGGCCGTCCTGGCGCGTTGCAGAGCCAACGCGGCGGGCCGGCTTGTTGGTGGCGCTGTGCCTGGCCTGCGCAATGTCAGGCGGCGCGTTGTGGCTGGCGCCCTGGTTCAAGGCGTTGCTGACGCTGATGTTGGGTGGCAGCTTTGCAGCGGCCTTGTGGGCCGAGGCCCTGCTGGCGCTGCTGGCCTTGGGCCTGCCCACGCTGGTCATGGGGGCGCTCTTCAGCCACCTGTGTGAAGCCGCTTCTGTGCAGGGCCTGCGTTTCGGCACCGCGCTGGCCCTGAACACGGCGGGCGCGGCGCTAGCGCCCGTGCTGTGGGTGGCAGGCCTGGCCGTGGGCCTGGGCGCCAAGCTGGCCCTGTTGACCGTGCTGGGTGGCTGGGTCAAGTGCCCGGCCATGACGTGCTTTTTGATATTGCGTGGGGACGCTAACCCCCATGCCCCCCAAACCCGACAGCCCCATCGAACCCTTCAAGCGCGCAGTTGCTGCCACGATGCGCGCCCTCGGGGGCGAGCCGGAGCTTGAGATTTCTTATGGCACCGAGACCCCGCAGCTCAAGGGCCTGAAGGCACGTTTGCCTTTGCCGGGGCGTGAGCTTTCAAAAACAGACGTCGCACAAACGCGCGGTGCCGCCGATGCGTTCGCCCTGCGCCTGTCGCTGCACGACGAAAAACTGCACGCGCAATACGCCCCGCCCGGCACATCCGCGCGCACGATCTTCGAAGCCGCCGAGCAGGCTCGCGTCGAATCCATCGGCGCCATCACCATGAAAGGTGTCGCCAAAAATCTCGACGCCGCCCTGACCGCGCGCCTGAAGCAAAAGGGCTACGCCAAGGTCCGCGACCGCAACGAAGCTCCGCTCGCCGAAGCCGTCGGCCTGATGATGCGCGAACGCCTGACCGGGCGCGCCATTCCAGAGGCCGGCAAAGGCGTGGTCGAAGCCTGGCGTGAACACATCGAAGCCAAAGCCGGTCCCGATCTGGAAAACCTGTTCGACGTCATCCGCGACCAGGCAGCCTTTGCCCGCAAGACACGCCGCATCCTCACCGACCTCGGCATGGGTGACGAACTCGGCGACGATCCCGACGGCGCCGACGACGATGAGACGGGTGAAAACTCGGAACAAGAATCACAAGAAAACGACGGCGACTCTGGCGACTCCAGCGAACCGCAAGGCGCCTCCGCCGACGAAACCGAAACCTCCGACGCCGACAGCGAAGAGGGCGAACAGCAATCAGCCGAAGTCGACTCCGAAGAACGCGCCTCGCGCGCGGAAACCGAAGAGACGACCGACGGCAAAATGCCCTTCCGCCCCGACGGCCAGCTGGGCCGCGCCAACGAGCCCAGCTACAAAGTCTTCACCGCCCAGTTCGACGAAACCATCACCGCCGAAGAACTCTGCGACCTGGAGGAGCTAACCCGCCTGCGCGCCTATCTCGACCAGCAGCTTCAGGCGCTGCAGGGCGTGGTGTCCCGCCTCGCCAACCGCCTGCAACGCCGCCTGATGGCCAAGCAGAACCGCACCTGGGAATTCGATCTCGAGGAAGGGATTCTCGACGCCGCAAGGCTTTCGCGCGTCGTCATCGATCCCATGCATCCTTTGTCCTACAAAATGGAAAAGGACATGAAATTCAGGGACACAGTCGTAACCCTCCTGCTCGACAATTCAGGCTCGATGCGCGGCCGACCCATCATGGTCGCGGCCATGTGCGCCGACATTCTCGCGCGCACGCTGGAACGCTGCAACGTCAAGGTCGAGATCCTGGGCTTCACCACAAAGGCTTGGAAAGGCGGCCAGTCGCGCGACAAGTGGCTGCAAGACACCAAACCGCCTTCGCCCGGCCGCCTCAACGATCTGCGCCACATCATCTACAAATCCGCCGACGCGCCCTGGCGCCGCGCCCGCCGCAATCTTGGCCTGATGATGCGCGAAGGCCTGCTCAAGGAAAACATCGACGGAGAGGCCCTGATGTGGGCCCACAACCGCCTCATCGCGCGGCCCGAGCAGCGCCGCATTTTGATGGTGATCTCCGACGGCGCCCCGGTTGACGACTCCACTTTGTCCGTCAACTCCGGCAACTATTTGGAAAAACATCTGCGCGAAGTCATCGAGTCCATCGAAAGCCGCTCGCCCATCCAGATCATCGCCATCGGCATTGGCCACGACGTCACGCGTTACTACAAGCGCGCCGTGACTATTATCGACGCCGAACAATTGGGTGGTGCCATGACCGACAAGTTGGCCGAACTTTTCGACGAAGACGCCGAACCCTCAAGACCCACCCGCGGCAACAAGCAGGCCACCCCTGCGCCGCACAAACCCAAAGCAGCCCTCGCAAGGTAACACCAATGTTTTCACGCCTTGCCTTGATCGTTCTCGCACTGTGCACCTTGGGCGTCGCCGCC
>JANOFD010000041.1:0-3854 GCA_031413455.1 Rhodobiaceae bacterium | reverse complement strand
CCATCCGCATGCGAGAACTGAATATCCTCAAATAAAATCTCCCCCTGCGTCACCAAAAGCGGCCGGGAGCCTGGTCTATCGACGATTTCATGAAGCTGCGTCACCAACTCTAACGCCTCGGCAAGCGTGCCCAACTGCTCGAAAAAATCCAGCATGCGATAAGACAACTCCTGCACGGATCTGGCGATCATCGTCCCCAGGAAAAAGATCATCGTGAAGGCCCCAACGGTAATCGCACCCGACAACGCGTCTTGCATCGCAAGCACGATCAACCCTATCAGCAGCACCAGCATCGCGGTCGACATGAACAGGCGCATCACAATCAGAAACCAGCGCAGCGACTGCGACGCGTTCATCTCGTCTGAAAGAAAGCGCGACAAAAATTGCCGCTCGAACGCCCCACGTGCAAATGCGCGCACCAAATCGGCATTCGCAATCGCGTCGATCAGGCGCCCAGTCGAGGTTGACACCTCATCCGAAAACACCTTCGACAGCACGACGCAGCGCTGGGCCAGCCAGGTGACCACGGCAAGATAGACCGCAGTCCACGCAAACAAAACGCCGGCGTAGAACCCGCTTTGCATCGCCAGCAGCACGCCGCCTGCCGACAGCAGCACAACGATACGCACGCATTCGAAGGCCAGAATATTGAGCAGCGAAACCGTCGCCTGCCCCGCTTGCTTCACTTTCTGACCCAGTTTCCCGGCAAAGTTTTCCTGAAAATAACGTGGGCTATGCCCCATCAAATAGGCAAACAGGTATTTCTGCGCCAAGGCCCGCATGCGCGGGCTCATATAGATGTCGATCGCCTCGGCCCCCCGCACGATCAAGGCCGGCAGATACCAAACCCCGGCAAATAGTCCAACATAAATTCCGGTGACACTCCAATCCCCGGTGCCATCCTGCACCGATTCCGTCAGCGCATTGATCATGCGCCCCAGCACGTAAGGCCCCATCGCTTCGACGGCGGTCGCCATCGCGACGCAAGCAACAAATGCCGCAAGGCGCCCCCGATAGTGCCGCGATACCAGAAACCACAGGAATCCAAACGGCGTTCCCGGCACACGTTCTCCCACGCAGACTTCGGGCAACGCCTCTGCCTCCGGCTCCCGCGTCAGCAGGTGCACCGCAAAGCGAGGCTTCATCTTGCGTCCGGACTTCGGCGCAGTCATGACACCAAACCTGGATTAAATTTTTCGGGCCGGGAGCAATACGACCGAACCATCCCCGTTGCTAGAGGGCGCAATCGGCCCCATGCTCTGAATGGTGCGATAAATCACTCAATGTGGCTTTAAGCCCGCACAGCGCGCACTCAGGATCCGGCTTGACCCGCACAGTTCTGAACATCGCCCCCAAACCATCATAGAGCATCAACCGGCCCGCCAGCGTGTCACCGATGCCCAGTATTTCCTTCAGCGTCTCAAGCGCCTGCAGCGTTCCCATCACGCCCACCACCGCGCCAAGAATACCGGCTTCCGTGCACGATGGCACAGCTCCCGCAGGTGGCGCTTCAGGATAAAGGCAGCGATAGCAGGGATAGACCCGCTCGCCGTCCACACGCACATGCGCCTTGAACACGGCCAGCTGGCCATCAAATTGACCGACCGCCGCCGAGACCAATGTGCGCTGCGCCAGGAAGCAAGCATCATTGACCAGAAACCGCGTCGCGAAATTGTCCGAACCGTCGAGCACGATGTCGTAGTTTCGCACCAGTTCCAGCGCGTTGTGCTCGACAATCCGCGTCGCATGCCGGTTGATATGCGTATCGGGATTGATCGCCCGGGCGTTGTCGGAAGCGCTTTCGACTTTCAATCGCCCGATATCCAGCGTGCGATGCGCGATCTGGCGCTGCAAATTCGACAGCGAAACCTCGTCATTGTCGACCACCCCGATCGTTCCGACCCCCGGCCGCTGAAAGATACAACAGAGCCGGACTGCCAAGCCCGCCCGCGCCGACAATCAACACCCGCGCCTCACGCAAGCGCGCCTGTCCCGCGCCGCCAACCTCTCGCAGAATAATGTGGCGCGCATAGCGCTCAAGCTGTTCGTCCGAAAGCGTCATGAGACTAGTCTAAGCGATCCTGACAACTTGTACACCTAGCCGAGGTCACTTGCGAGTTCCTCGCGCGCAGCAAGCGGCACAACCGCCAAATGTCCATAGTTCGAGTGCGTGAAACCGAGCATCACCGGAACCGCAGGATCGTGGAAACGCGCGACCTGCGCCGGGCTCAATCCGAATCTCAGAAAATGCACCGACGATGTCTTGCCATCTGCAGCCGTTCGGTCGACGTCGTTTTCAAAAATCGCTTTGACCTTGTCGCCGCCCACATCCAGAAACGCCGTCTCTTCAATGTTCGTGAGTTGGCGCAGCACGCGGCCGCGCTCGCCCTCGTCTTCAATCTCGAACATGACGGTCGCGACCAGCTCGCCCTTCTGCGGGATCAATGGATTATACGCGCTCAACTCGTCGGCGATTTGTGCTTCACCGCCACGCTCGATGTAGAGCATCTCGTGCACTTGCTGCCACATCGTTGCGTAGCACTCGAAATAGAAAGTCGCGTGCGGCCCGACCTCCACCCGGCGTAACTTTTTGACCGGCAAAATGGCTTTGCGCCGCTCCGCCCGCTGTTCGCCGTAAAGCGTCATGTCGATGATGTCGGCGCGCGTGATCTGTCGTTGCTCGGCTGGCATCATTTCATCCAATTAGCCCATAGGCCTTTGCCATCAACTCGATGGGATGCACAACGTCCGAGGGTGGCGTTGCTCCTGTTTCAAGCGTTTGCATAACCTGCTTCAAGTGCTTAGCCGCCAGCGGACAATCGGAAACGACGTGCGCACGCGCTTGGGCGTTGGCCGTGCGCGCAGCAGGCTTGCCGATCTTCATCGCCACGTCGTGGGTCGGCTTTAACACGCCAAAAGTTCCCCCATGCCCCGAGCAGCGCTCAATGACATCGACCTGCGTCCCGGGAACAAGCTTCAGCATTTCCGCGGCTTTGGGCCCCATATTCTGCGCCCTGGCATGGCAAGCCAGATGAACACTCACCCCGCCTTCAATCGGCTTCATTCCCGGCGGCAGACCGTGTTTTTTTGCGACATCAACAACATACTCATCGATATCAAACGTCGCCGCAGCCAGGCGCTTGACCGCCTCGTTGCCGGGCACGATGAGCGGCCATTCAAACTTGAACATCAAGCCGCAACTCGCGGTCAGTGCGATAATGTCGTAGCCCTGCTCAACGAAAGGCAACAAAGCCTTGGAAACTTTATCCGCTTGCTCGGCCACACGCGCCAGATTCCCCTGCTCCAAAAACGGCATGCCGCAGCAACCGGGATAACCCACTTGCGTTTCAACACCCAAATGGTTCAGAAATTTGCGCGCCGCCATTCCCGTTGGCGGACGGTTATAGTTCACAAAGCAGGTCGCAAAAATCAACGCCTTACGCTTGCTAAACGCCGGCGCCGACACATTGACGGTGCCCGGATCGGCACGATCCTGCATCACAAAGGTGCGCGAATTGAACTTCGGCAATTCGGCCCGCGCATCAATGCCTGCAACCCTCTCGGCAATCTTGCGCGTCAATTTGTTTTTGCTGTCCGACCCCCAATTGGCAATCGGCGCCACGACGGTCGCGATCGATCCATTGCGGTCCATCTGAGCCAGTTGCCCGGCCACGAAATGCGTTTTTCCCGCCGCAGCCTCTGCGGCCCGGTAGCGCAGCATCAGATGCGGAAAATCCAGATTAAACTCATGCGGCGGCACATAGGGGCACTTCGTCATGAAGCACATATCGCACAGCGTGCAGGCTTCAACGACCGGCGCAAAGTCTTCTGACTTCACCCCGTCCAATTCTTCT
>JANOFD010000040.1:0-2885 GCA_031413455.1 Rhodobiaceae bacterium | reverse complement strand
CAATTTTGGGAACCGCCTCACGCCCGCGTTCGTTGAGCGGACGGTCAAAGTCTTTGAACGCCGGATTATCCGAATCCGACTTGGCGTGCCGCAGAATAAGTATCGTCTTCATGCCGAAGGCGCGCGCGCGAACGGAAACCTGAGCAGCCAAGACAATTGCGCAGTCGTTGCACTTCGATGTGACGCAAGGCCGATCAACATTGTCGACTGATTTCCAACTGCCGACTCTCGATAGGTTCCGAACAACCTGTCCCACAGCGACAAGTTAAACCCGAAATTGGAGTTTGTCTCATCCATCGCTATCGAATGATGGATACGATGCATGTCAGGCGTCACGGTGACCCGCCTCACCAGCCCATCGAGCCACAAAGGCAGCCGCACATTCGCATGACTAAACATCGACGTGGCGTTGAGGGCGATCTCAAAAGTTAAAACGGCGATTGCCGGCACACCAAGCACCAGAACCACGGCAATCTTCCACACCAGGCTGAATATGATCTCCAAGGGATGGAACCGGATGCCTGTCGTCACATCAAATTCCGTATCTGCATGATGCACCTGGTGCACCCTCCAAAAAGCCGGCACATTGTGAAACGCCAGATGCTGAAAATAGATGGCCAGATCCAGGAGAATGAACCCCACAAGTCCCGCCACGAAACCATTCAGTCCAAGCAGTGGCAACACGCCGAACCCCTGGCCCTCTCCATAGACGGCCGCCAAAACTGAAAGGCTTGGGACCACAAGGAAAATCAGCCTCGTCAGGAGGGTGTTGACTACACTTAGTGCGACATTGGCTGGCCACCTGACCTTGCGCCCCGGCGCCGCTCGTCGAGGCAACAAAACCTCGAGGCTTGCGAGCAAGATCAACATCCCGGCAAAAATGGACAGTCTGACTAAAGTCTCGCTTTCCCCGCTCATGTCAGTCCGAAATGGAGGCATGACGAGTAACTGCCGCCTTCTCCAGCGCCGCAGCGGTCAAGCGATCAATTTCCAGCCTGGTGCGCAACTGCTGCAATACCCTGTTCTCTTCAGGATAAACCGGTGCCTCCGCCAGCACCACTTCGAGCGCCAAAGCATACGCAGTCTCGCGCAATTGTTGCGGCAACGCCTCTTTCACCAAACCAATCACAGCTTCGAGACCTTCGCGTTCCTGCAAGATCGCAGCGCATTCCCGCGCAATCGGAATGATCTTGTCCTGCTGAAAGCCTCGAAATGCCGGCAATGAGCGCACCAAGTTACCAATGAGTTGAAGTTCCGCATCGCTCATACTGGCATCGGCCGCCGACGCCACGACCATGACATAAATCAACGCGGCGTGCGGATTGAGCGTCGTTTGTGCAGTCATATCCATTCCTCTTGGAGAGTTGCTGCCGCAACCTATTGCTGCCGCGCCGGATCAGCAAGCCCGGGCGTCTGCAGAAACTCCTTAACGGCAACAATGGCCTCCGCAAGTCCCAGCCGGACAACTTCGACCCCCGGTGGCAACCCAGACAGCAATCGTGTCGGCGTGCGCGCATCAAGCAGCACAAATACGCCGCGATCAGAAGCTCTGCGAATGAGCCGCCCAAACCCTTGCGCCAACCGCAGTCGCGTGAGTTGATCGTCATAGGTCTTGCCGAACACTGCGCGTCTTGCCTTGTGCAAAATATCAGGGCGCGGCCAGGGAACCCTTTCGAAGACAACCAGACGCAATGCGCGCCCTGGCACATCGACGCCATCTCTCAAAGCATCCGTCCCTAACAAGCACGAATCCTCGTCTTCGCGAAATAAATCGACCAAGGACCCGGTATCCAGCCCATCGACATGTTGCCCATAAAGCGGAATTCCGTGCGCACTCAAGCTTGGTGCAATGGCGCGGTGGGTCGCCTTGAGTGAGCGCACGGAGGTAAACAGCCCAAGCGCGCCACCACCTGCGGCAATAAACAAATCGCGATAGGCGCCTGCAATCAAATCAGCATCGCGGTTGATATCGCGCACAACAATCACGCGTGTCTGGCGCTTGTAGTCGAACGGAGAGGCAAACGCCGCTCGTACAGGCGGCACGACCAAATGGCCAGCGCCGGTGCGGATCTCCGCCGCGCGCCAGCTCTCAGTGCTTTCGTCACTCTCCGGCGGCCGGTCTCGCAGCGTTGCTGACGTGATGAACGCGCCATGCGCTTGCTCGAGAACTTCAGCGGCAAACGGCACAGTGGGATCGATGGCGTGCCGGTAGAAACCAATATTCGAATCTTGACCTTCGAACCGTTCAAGCGACAGCCAATCAACATACCCGGCCGGCACAGCCTCCCCCACAGAGTCCAACGCCATGATCCAATTGGGCAATTGTTGCTTCGAACGCCGCTCGATGCCCCGCAACACGGCTTCGGCTCGCAACCGATTCTGCGAAAACGCTTCGCTGGAGTCTTCGCGCAGCATGCGCCGTAAGATCAACGCTAGTTCATTCAACGGCGCCGCCAACGCTTTGAGCGCCTCTCTGAATTCGATTGCAGCAGCCAATAGTCCAGGCGTCGACGGCATGACTTCACACTCCAGCCCATAGGGTGACGCCGCATCTCCCGACCGCGCCCGCACTTGTGTGCGGACTTCCAGAAGAAACCGCTCCATCGCTCCACGCGGGGCCTCATTGCCAACCCGTGTCAGCCAGCCGTCCCCTGGCAGTGCCAACGCGCGTTGCACGATATCCTGAGCCTTGTCGAGTTCTCCCGGCGCGTCTTGCAACACGGGCGTCAGTCGCTCAATCAAGCCGCGCCCGCGCCGCGAGCTTCGTCCTTCCGGCCCGCGCAACCAGCGGCGCAACTCCGCACCCTCCCAACCCGAGATGTGGATCGCAAAAAAACTGTCGGCCGCATCGAAAATATGATGGCCCTCGTCGAACACATAACGCA
>JANOFD010000039.1:0-6525 GCA_031413455.1 Rhodobiaceae bacterium | reverse complement strand
GGCGCCGCGGGTTCAGACCTGGTATCAGCCGAAGACATCAGCATTCAGCCGGGCGCAATCCACGCCGTCGCCACGGGCATCACGCTGGCAATTCCGCAAGGATTCGAAGGACAGGTCCGCCCGCGGTCGGGGCTGGCACTCAAGCACGGCATCACCGTGTTGAACGCGCCAGGTACGATTGATTCCGACTATCGCGGCGAAGTGAAAATTATCCTCATCAACCACGGCAAGGCACCTTACCAGATTACACGCGGCGATCGCATTGCTCAGCTCGTCATCGCACCCGTGACCACAGTTCTGTTTGAACGCGCAGACACATTATCTGAATCAGTTCGTGGCACCGCAGGCTTCGGCTCAACGGGCCTCACCACAAAGCCAGAGGGCTAACACAATGCTCCGCTTGTCGAGAAAGGCGATCCTTGCTCTGGAAGCTGTCGTCGATATCGCCTGCAACTCACGGCCAGAGCCAGTGCAGTCAAAGGAAATCATGCGTCGGCAAGGCGTGCCGGATCGATACCTCGAGCAAGTCATGCAAGCCCTGGTCCGCCAGGGCGTACTCAAAGGCGTTCGTGGCCCGCGCGGCGGCTACAGACTAGCAAAGGAGCGCCGGCGCATCACGGCAGGAGAGGTAGTTAGAATCGTCGCCGAACTTGAAGCCGCTGACGAACCGCCTTTGAATGGCGCCTCCCCCATCGGCGAACAGATTGTCCGCCCAGCAATCGAAGCCATTCATACCGGTCTGATGCGGCAATTGGATGGAATTACCATTGACGAACTCTGCCGTCGGGCCGAAGAGTCCGGCCTGGCTGAACTGGCTGGCGCCCGCGCCGACTTTGCTATCTGAAGAAGAGGAACTGAAATGAGCGAGCTCCCACGCCCCCCAGGACGCGGCCAAGTCTACAACTCTATCATCGACACGATGGGCAACACGCCTTTGGTGCGCGCCAAGCGCATGGCCGACCGTGCCAATGTAACCGCTGATATTTTGCTCAAGCTTGAGTTTTTCAACCCGCTCGCAAGCGTCAAGGACCGCATCGGCGTGTCGATGATCGAGGATCTCGAAGCGCGCGGACTGATGAAACCGGATACCACACTGATCGAACCAACATCGGGAAATACTGGCATTGCCCTGGCATTCGTCGCCGCCGCCAAGGGCTATGCTTTGATTCTGGTTATGCCTGAATCGATGTCGGTCGAGCGCCGGAAAATGTTGCTGCTGCTTGGCGCCAAACTGGAACTGACGCCGGCAGCTCAGGGCATGCGGGGCGCCGTCGCCCGGGCGCAGGAGCTCGCCAAGGAAATTCCGAACTCAATCATCCCGCAACAGTTTGAAAACCCTGCAAACCCGGCCGTTCACATGCGCACAACTGCCGAAGAAATTTGGAACGATACCCAGGGCAAAGTGGATGTCGTAATTTCTGGAGTGGGGACCGGCGGCACCATCACTGGCATCGGTCATGTACTCAAAAAGCGCAAACCGTCCGTCCGCATGGTGGCCGTCGAACCGGAAGACAGTGCCGTTCTTTCAGGCCGTCAGGCCGGGCCACACAAAATCCAGGGCATCGGAGCAGGATTTGTTCCGGGCATCCTTGATCGCAGCGTGATTGATGAAATCATCACGATTGGCAATGAAACTGCCTTCGCCACCGCACGCAAAGTCGCCAGTCTTGAAGGTATCCCCGTCGGCATCTCATCGGGTGCCGCCGTCGCAGCAGCCCTCGAAGTCGGCGGCCGCAAAGACATGAACGGCAAAACGATTGTTGTCATCATTCCATCTTTCGCGGAACGCTACCTGTCGACCGCTCTCTTCGACGGGTTATAACCGCCTGGCGGCTATTTCACCGTCTCACCTGCGTAGACCCCCCACAGCCGGTCGCGCACGACGTATCCATCATAGCCTCGCGTCGAAATCTCGCACCATTCGCCGCTGCAACCAACAAGCTTTGCCACCAGCCCTGGTGCTGCAAATGCCACGGCGTCGGAATCAGCCTTCGGAGCATTCAAGAGTGCAGTATTGACCCGCCCCGTGACAATCACACTGCGCCGCCCATCCAGCATCGAAGCTTTAACCCAGCCCGTCGCACCGTCGATATCCCGAATGCGCCGCCACGTGTCGTATTCCGCGATAATTTCGATCGGCATGCCGGGCCGCACGTAAGTCCACAAGACCTCGCGTTCCAGCGATGGCCCTCGCCGGACATTCAAGCGCTGCGCCTTGACTGTAACCCACCGTGGCACCGGCAGTCCTGTCGCCGCCATGGACGGCGGCACGTTCTGAGAGGGGGGCGTGTGCAGCGCCGCTTCCAGGAAAGGTTTGGCGGGCATCGCTGCTACAGGATCTCGAAGCACAGGCCTCGCGACAGCAAATTGAGCAATCAGCAGGACAAGGCACAGGGCGAATATATTGCGCAAAGCGTTCCTCATTCCGCCGCCGCGAGACGGTACGGCGGTGTTCGTGTCTGAAAAAATTACCGAGCAATATCAGCGCTAACGCGCTTAATATTAGGTTATCACACGAAGAAAAGAATTCAGGCCATTTTGACCCTAGGAACCTCCGCCCGCCCTCTGCTAGACAGTGATCTACCACCTCGCTTTGATCGCACCGATGCCCACAAAAAAACCTCTAGTCATAGTCACTCGCAAGTTGCCCGACGTAATTGAAACACGCATGCGGGAGCTTTTTGATGCCAGGCTGAATGTCGACGACACACCGATGTCGCGCGAGCAATTGATTGAAGCCGTGCAAACCGCGGACGTACTTGTGCCTACGGTGACCGACCGGTTGGATGCCAGAATTCTGTCCCGCGCCGGAGAACGGCTGCGTCTGGTTGCCAATTTTGGTGCGGGCGTTGACAACATCGATTTGGAGACCGCCCGCGCCCGGGCCATTACCGTGACCAACACACCGGGCGTTTTGACCGACGACACCGCCGACATCACGATGGCCCTGATTTTGGCCGTTCCACGTCGCATAGTTGAGGGCGCTGCCGTTTTGGCAAAGGGCGACTTCAAAGGCTGGTCGCCAACCTGGATGCTCGGACAACGCATCACAGGAAAACGCCTCGGCATCATCGGCATGGGCCGCATTGGACAGGCCGTCGCCCGCCGGGCCAGGGCCTTTGGGCTGCAGATCCATTACCACAATCGCAAGCCCGTTCCCAAAACCATCGAAGAAGCTGTCGAAGCAACATACTGGGACAGCCTCGACCAGATGCTGGCCCGTATGGATATTGTCTCGGTCAACTGCCCACACACACCGGCAACCTATCACTTGTTGTCGGCACGCCGTTTGAAACTGATGAAACCGTCTGCCTTCATCGTCAATACGGCGCGCGGTGAAATCATTGACGAGAACGCACTGGCCCGCATGCTGGAAGCCAACGAACTGGCCGGTGCCGGACTGGACGTCTTCGAGCACGAGCCTGCGGTCAATCCAAAATTACTCAAACTCAAGAACGTCGTGTTGTTGCCGCACATGGGATCCGCGACGCTCGAAGGCCGCATCGACATGGGCGAAAAGGTCATCATCAACATCAAAACTTTTGCCGATGGCCACAAACCGCCCGACCGTGTTCTCGCGGCAATGCTGTGACGCCACGTCCCAAACTCCGCCTTCATCCCAAACATGGCGCCCGCATCAAAAGCGGTTCGCCGTGGGTTTATTCGAATGAATTGACGATGGACCGGGCCTGGAAGGCATTGACGCCCGGCTCGCTCGTCGAAATCGTTGACGACAAGGGCGAAGAATTTGGCACCGCCTATTTCAACCCTCACAGTCTGATCGCGGCCAGAATTTTATCGACCAAGCCGGGCACGAAAATCGGGACCGGCTTCTTTAGCGACCGCTTCGAGCGCGCCCGCCAATTGCGCGATATGCTGTATGCGGCACCCTATTATCGCTTGATCCATGCCGAAGCGGATTTCTGTCCGGGACTGGTCGTTGACCGCTTTGATGACGTCCTGGTCGTTCAATCCGGCACAGCAGGCATGGATGCGCTTGAACCGCATTGGCTGGACGCGCTCCAGTCCGCGTTCAATCCGCGAGCCATCGTCATCAAGAACAATGCTCCCGCGCGTTCGTATGAAGGTCTCAAGGAAGACGTTCGCGTGGCCCATGGAGAAATTGCAAGCCTGCCCCACGTCGAAGACGCTGGCATCCGCCATCATATCGATCCAATCCTGGGCCAGAAAACCGGCTGGTTCTACGACCAACGCGACAATCGTGCGTTCCTGATTTCACTCGCAAAAGACGCGAGTTTGCTCGACGCGTTTTCCTATACGGGAGCGCTCGCACTCGGCGCCCTCAATGCAGGGGCCAAGTCCGCGGTGCTGCTGGATGCCTCCCAGGCGGCCCTTGACGGTGCAACGCAAACGGCGCGTGAGCACAAAATGCTTGATCGCCTGGAGTTTCGCAAATGCGACGCCCTCGTGGAGCTTGAAGAAATGGCCCCAACCGGCGAACGCTACGATATTGTCTCGTGCGACCCGCCGCCATTCGTGCGCTCCAAGAAAGACCTGGAATCTGGGGCGCGTGGATACCGCAAATTGGCCCGCCTCGCAGCGCCACTCGTTGCCAATGGCGGGTTCCTGTGCCTGGCATCCTGCAGCCACGCCATAGATGCCGTGCGCTTTCAAAACGAGTGCGCTGCAGGCATCGCTCGCACAGGCCGCGGCGCCAAGTTGATCCGCGCCAGCGGCGCGGCGCCCGATCACCCCGTGCACCCTATGCTTCCTGAAACTGCGTATCTGAAATCGCTTGTCTATCAACTCGATTGAGCGCGCGATGCGTAATCTTCAAATGTTAACCGTTGCCATTCTGGTGCTGCATCTTTCCGCATGCACCTCCACACCTGAATCACGAACGCCTCCGATGCAGTCGTCTCAGCCTGCGCCGGGCGTCACAGCCGGGATCGAGCTGTACATGGAACAACGCGCCCATGTCGAAAGCGTCGGCTTTCGCCTGCGCCGCGCCGCTGTCTCGCAATGCGCAAAGCAAAATAGATCCAAACCCGACTTGGGGTTGATTGTCTGGTCACTGGCAAATTTCCCAAACGAGCAAGACCGCGCACATTTGCAAGGCAGCTTTGACTTGACTGACGCCGTAACCGTCGCCTTTGCCACTAATGGTGCGCCCGCAAACGCCGCCGGTGTGAACCAAGGCGACATCATCACGCATGTGAACGGTCAATTACTTCCGGTTGGAAAAGGTGCAACCGAACGCTTTATCACCGTGTCAAATACGGCTGCTCGAAGTGGTCCAGTAGCCTTGCAGCTGAGTACCGGCCGGACGATTTCGATTGTGCCGCAAACGGTCTGCGAATATCCGGTACTGCTGGTGCGCAGCCCTGACATCAACGCCGCCGCCGACGGCCGCGCCATCGCCATCACCACCCGCTTTTACGAGGTCACAAAATCCCACGACGAGCTGGCGCTGATCCTGGGACATGAATTGGCCCACAACATCCTCGGCCATTTGAAAGGCAATGAACCAAGCCAAATCAAAATTGGCGGTTTGCTGGATGCCTTCTTGAAATCAACAATTTCATCAGCCTTCGTGGCAACGCTAACGCCCCCGTACTCAATCGAAAGGGAAAAAGAAGCGGACTACACAGGGCTCTATTTCATGGCGCGAGCAGGCTTTGAAATTTCCGCCGCGGAATCATTCTGGACACGCCTGATCAACACAACCCGCGCCCCTGAAGTCTTGAAGACCCACCCGCCAGGACCCGAACGCCTGAAGGCCTTGAAATCTGCAATTCGGGAAATCAAGGTCAAACAAAATGCCGGCGCGCCGTTGGAGCCAACCCTCAAGCGGCATCAATAAATCCGCCGACCTGACGGTTCCACAATTGCGCATAAGGCCCTGCGTGCGCCAGAAGCTCCGCATGACTGCCCTGCTCCACGATCCGTCCGTCCTCAAGATAGACGATCCGGTCCATCCCCACGATTGTCGAGAGCCTGTGCGCTATGGCGATGACGGTGCGCCCGCGCATGAGTTCAAACAATCCCTCTTGAATCAAATGTTCGCTTTCCGAATCGAGCGAAGACGTCGCTTCATCAAGAACCAGAATCCTGGCGTCCTTCACCAAAGCCCGCGCGATCGCAACGCGTTGGCGCTCACCACCCGAAAGCTTGATGCCCTGCTCGCCCACAATCGTATCGTAGCCCGCATCGCGCCCCGTGATGAAATCATGCGCATGCGCATCTTTGGCTGCTGAAACGACAACGGTCTCATCGGCTTCAGGTTTCGAATAGCGGATATTGTCGCGCACCGGCCGGTGAAACACCCCGGGCATTTGCTGAACCTCAGCAATGGCCTCATTGACCGAGTCCCATGTCACTTCGGCAACATTCTGCCCATCGATCAAGATGCGACCACGTTGCGGCTCAAACTGGCGCCGCAACAATTTGACCAACGTCGATTTTCCTGCACCGGACTTACCCACCAATCCAACTTTTTCGCCGGCCCCAATGCGCAGATTGAGTCCCTGAAAAACCGGATGCCCATCCGCATGCGAGAACTGA
>JANOFD010000038.1:0-3076 GCA_031413455.1 Rhodobiaceae bacterium | reverse complement strand
GTACAACCTCGCGCTCTATGCCGTCGCAAAGCTGTCAGACCCGCCCTGATACATCAGTGGATCAGTCCAGAACGTCTTCGGCATCTCGGCCCCGCGCGCCTTGCGCACCAGTTCCACATGCGTGACATAGGCCGACCCGTCGGCCCACTGATAGGCGCGCGGCAATGGTGAGGCGCAATCACCGGCACGAAACGAAAAGCGCCCAACGGGCTGGCCTTCATTCAATTCACGATACAATTGCTGCAAGCGCGGCGACGCCCGCTCCCAGTGATCGAGCGCGGCCTGCAAGGTCGGCGCAATGCCATCGGCCGCAATTGCATGCGACAGATCACGCGACACGACAATCAGCTTTCCGTCGCGCCCCTGCTTCAACGACGCCAGCTTCATTGCGCGCTCCGCCAACTGTCGACATAGCTGCGGTCTTCCACCGGTTCCGCATCGGCCAGCACGTCCAGCCCATCACGTGTGTCGATCATCACCGCCACCTCGTCGGTTTCCTTGCGCTCGGATTTGGCGCCCGCCGCAAACGCTTTGGGATGCGGCCCATGTGTGAAACCGGCCGGATGAAAGGTCATCATCCCGGCCTTGATATTGTCGCGGCTGAAGAAGTTTCCGGCGTGATAAAAAATCACTTCATCGAAATCATCATTGCTGTGAAAGAACGGCACCTTCAGCGCCCCCGGATCGCTTTCAAGCGGCCGCGGCACGAACGTGCACACCACAAACCGGTCAGCCAGGAACGTCGTGTGAACCGACGGCGGCAAGTGATAGCGATGACTGACGATCGGCCTAATATCGCGCCAGTTGAGCTTGACCGGCACGACGGACCCCTTCCAGCCTTGCGCGTCCAGCGGATTAAACGGATAGCCGATGGTAGAAATCTCATTGCGCCGCTTGACGCTGACGTTCCATGCGCTCTCGCTTTGCTGCTGCAAAAACGCATCGTCGATCTTCGGCGTTTCAAGAACCGCCGGGTCGAACTGCGCATGCTCGCCCAATAGACCCCGATCCGGCAAGCGATAGGCACTATCG
This sequence comes from Rhodobiaceae bacterium, assembly GCA_031413455.1. GTDB lineage: Bacteria > Pseudomonadota > Alphaproteobacteria > Micropepsales > Micropepsaceae > SZUA-430. Next base: position 2,044 of record JANOFD010000038.1, on the reverse strand, counting down.
ACCGCCTCGATCATTAAAATAGAGCACTCACCATGAGGTTCGATGCGCCACATCGTACCGCGCGGCAGCACGATAAAATCGCCATCGCGAAACGACAAATGTCCATAGTCGCAAAACAGGTCGCCGGCCCCCGCATGCACGAACAGCAATTCATCGCCGTCGCTATTGCGAACAAGCTCCTGCATTGGTTTCAAGATATGCCAAACCCGAATTCGGGTTCGCGCGTTGCCAAGAATAGCTTTCGCCTCCCAGGGAGAGGCTTCAAACGCTGAAAACTTATTGGTGTCGTAGGCACGCGGCCGCATCGGCCCCTCAAACGAGCTCCACCCCGTCGGCATATGTTTGTGATACATGTGGCTCGCGGGTCCAAAAAACCCGTCGCGTCCGATCTCGCGTTCATACGTGCCGTCAGGCAAATCAGCGTGCGCTTGCCGCGAAGCCCGGCCCTCGATACGCGGAAAATTGATCCAATTCTTGCTCATGCCTGCAGCACCCCGCGCCGGATCTGGTCGAGTTCAATCGACTCAAACAACGCCTGGAAATTGCCCTCGCCGAACCCGTCATTGCCCTTGCGCTGAATGATCTCGAAGAAAATGGGTCCGATCGCGTTCTGCGTGAAAATCTGCAGCAACAACCCCGCGCCCGGTCCGCCGTCGATCAAAATCTGGTTGCGCTTGAGCCGCGCCAGATCCTCACCATGTCCCGGAACCCGCTCGTCTATGCCTTCGAAATACGTCTCAATCGTCGACTGAAACGCGACGTCACGCTTGCGCAATTTTTCGACTGTTTGGAAAATGTCGTTCGTCGACAGCGCGATGTGCTGAATACCTTCGCCCTTGTAAGCTTCGAGATACTCGGCAATCTGCGACTTGTCGTCGGAACTCTCATTGATCGGAATCCTGATTTTCCCGCACGGGCTCGTCATTGCCCGGCTCTTGAGCCCCGTCAGCTTTCCTTCAATGTCGAAATATTTGATCTCGCGAAAGTTGAACAGCTTCTCGTAAAAGCCGGACCACACATCCATGTGCCCGCGATAGACATTGTGCGTGACGTGATCGATTTCGCTGAGGCCGACACCCTCATGGATGAATCCGGCCGCCGCATCCGTTGGGACAAAATCAATGTCATAAATCGACACGCCGCCCGGCCCGTAACGGTCGACAAAATAAATCACACTGCCGCCAATCCCTTCGATCGCCGGAATGTTGAGCTCCATTGGCCCGACCTTGCCCTGAAAGGCCTTCGCGCCATTCGACAGCGCCAGCGCATAGGCTTTCCCCGCATCGCGCACCCGAAAGGCCATCGCGCAAGCCGACGGCCCATGCGCGCGCGCAAACCGCGCCCCGTGACTGTCGGGTTCGGCGTTGACGATGAAGTTCACATCATTCTGCCGATACAGCGTCACCTTCTTGGAGCGGTGCCGCGCCACCGCGCGAAACCCCAAACTCTCGAAATATTGACCCAGCGCCTGCGTGTCAGGCGCCGTGTATTCCACGAATTCGAACCCGTCGGTCCCCATCGGATTATCAAACAAATCAGCCATTTTCAGAAATCCTTAACCCATTGCGGGCGGCAATATAGTTTCACTTGCAACTATTATCAACCATTTAGGCCTTTGCTGGCACAATTGAATCACAGCTTTCACGACCCCATCTACTGCGCGCGACCGGTTCGATATCGAACACGCGGCGCATCGTTCAAGGAGAACCGGTTGCCATGTCGAACATCTTCACCCCTCGTACAAAAAACAATCAAAGTGGCCCATCGGTTCCCGGCGGCGGCATTCAGGGTCTCTTGAGTGTGCCTTTCATTATCATCGCAGCCGTCGTGATTGCCATCTTCATGAGCTACACGCCAATCGATGAAGGAGAGGTCGGCGTCAAATTGCGTTGGGGCCAAGCCGTCTCCACGCTGCAACCCGGCTTCAACATTGTCTTCCCGCTCATGGAATCCGTCGTCCTGCTGCCCACGCGTACCCAGAAGTTCACCTTCGAAGAACTGCTGAACGCATACTCCAAGGACATTCAGGCTGCCGACAACAAAG
>JANOFD010000037.1:0-4042 GCA_031413455.1 Rhodobiaceae bacterium | reverse complement strand
TGGTGACGGTGGTCGAGCGCATGCGCGCGACGATTGAGGCTTTGGGAGGAGAGTTTCGTTTTCAAGCGCGGGTGGAGCGCATCGCGGTGGCCAAGAGTGCAAGCGGGGAGCGGCGGGTGGAAGGGCTGACGCTTGCAGATGGATCGTCGCTGGAGGCGGAGCATGTTGCGCTGGCGGTCGGGCACAGTGCGCGCGATACTTTTGCAATGCTGCATGACGAAGACGTGTATGTCGAAGCCAAGCCGTTCTCGATCGGCTTTCGCATCGAGCATCCGCAGTCGTTGATTGACCGGGCGCGTTTTGGGCCAAATGCGGGGAACAAGTTGTTGGGCGCTGCCGACTATAAGGTCGTACATCACTGCGCGAATGGACGATCAGTTTACAGTTTTTGCATGTGCCCCGGCGGCACGGTGGTGGCGACCGCGTCGGAACCCGGGCGTGTGGTCACCAATGGCATGAGCCAGTACTCGCGCAATGAGCGCAATGCGAATGCGGGGATCGTGGTTGGGATTACACCTGCGGATTATCCGGGGCATCCTCTGGCTGGTATTGCATTTCAGCGGCACTGGGAGGAGCGGGCCTTTGAGGCGGGCGGTGGCGATTACTCGGCGCCGGGTCAGCGTGTGGGCGATTTCCTCGCGGGGCGCGCGTCGGTGGCGCTCGGCGAAGTGGTGCCGTCGTACAAGCCGTCGGTGAAGGCGACGGATCTGTCGACATGCCTACCGGACTATGCAATTGCGGCGATCCGCGAGGCCTTGCCCGCGTTTGAGCGGCAGGTGAAAGGTTTTGCGATGGATGATGCGGTGATGACCGGCGTTGAGACGCGCACGTCGTCACCGATCTCGATCAAACGCGGTGAGGATTTTCAGAGCGTCAACACACGCGGGCTTTATCCGGCGGGCGAAGGTGCGGGCTATGCGGGGGGCATTCTGTCGGCGGCGATTGACGGGATCAAAGTGGCGGAGGCAGTGGCTAGCGGAAAGTGAGTTGGAGGGTCACGACATCGACTTCGGAGCTTGTGGTGCCGATGAGGTTGCCGCGAATGAGATTGTCTGGGTCGGCCGCGGTCAAGTTGACCGGTTCCTCAGGAATGAAAAGATGGCCGTAGCCCAGTTCGAGACTTGTACCGGGGGAGAGTTCGTAACCGGCGCTGAAGGCCAGCCACGTCCGATCAGCATCCGGAATGCGCGGGTCGCGTGAGGCGTCGATTGTGGGACTTTGATCGAACGCGACGCCTGCACGCAATGTCCATTTGTTCGTGGGCCGGTAGCGGACGCCTGCCGAAGCGAACCATGCGTCTTTCCAGTTATAGTTTTGTACGACATCGGCCTGGAAGGGATTGGCAAAGCGAATGCGCAGTTCGTCGAAAGCGCTCCACCAGGTGTATCCAGCTTCGCCAAGCAGGGTCAGTTCCGGTGAGAGATCGACCGAGGCGCCGAGCGACGCAACAGCGGGGGTCGTCAGGCGCGTCGATCCCGCTGATTTTACAAATGCGCCGGACAGGCCTGAGAGCGCAGCGCCGACGCCGGCAGTGTCGAGGGTGAAGTCAATCTCGCCCCTGAGGTCGTGGCGGATCTCCGAGCGATACGATGCACCGATGCTGATCTCGTTGGATGGGTGCCACAGTGCGCCGAGTATGTAGCCGAAGCCCCAATCCTCCGCTTCGAATTCGGCTTTGCCGTCTTGTTGAGTGGGCAGAGCAAAGGGTACGGCAAAGAGACTGCCGATGGTGCCGAAGTCGAGCGCATTCGACAGTGTCCCTTTTGCATATTGGATTTGCAATCCGGCTGAGACTTCCAATTCGGGTGTTGCCTGAAAGGCGAGCGAGGGCACGGTATTGACCGTGATCAACTTTGATTCAAGTGCGTAGTAGCGACCGGCCCATGTGTCGTTGTAATTCGTGCTCAAACCCCAAGGGGCAGTGACTGATAGCCCCGCAGTGACTTCCGGGGAGAGACGATAGCGCAATTGCAATCCGGGCTCGTAAGCGTCCTTGATGAAGCCGTCCGGAGCCGCATTGCCTCCCGTCGGCGTGCCCAAGGCATTGGTTGTCACGATGTAGGCGGCTTCAGACGTTGGATATATTCCGTTGATCGTGAAACTTGCATCCCAATCGGTGACGCCAGCGCTTGTGGCTGGATTGTAGCTCAGGAACCCGGGGACATCCGATTGCGCACTCGCGCCTGCGAATGCGCTGCCCATGCCAGAAAGACTGTACTCGCGTAGGGCGTAGCCCGCGGCTGAGGCTGTCGATGCGGAATTGAGTAAACAGACTATTGCAGTGCCGCCCCAGGCAAGCGTCACGCGCGCGAATGTGCGAAACTGCTTTGCGTTTGCTGCTTGAGCCACGACCACCCATCCCCACGCCAATTTTGGGCACAACACCTTGTTCATCGAAAAGGTGAACACGGCCCTAACACTGGGCCGTTCTGCGCCAATTTACCAACAGTTTTCCTAGTATATGAGACAGTTTTTAACCTGCATCCACTAAGATATCCAGTATTGCGATGTTGGGTGAATGGGGCGCTGAGTGCAATCCACAAGCGAAGTTGAACCGGAAAGCGCAAGCGGCAGCGATTTTTCGCTTAACCGCTTCCTGCTGCTGTTCCGTGACCAAAACGTCGAAGCGGACTTTGCGGCCAGATCACTCGTGGATTCTATGCCGGTGATTCGGCTCTATTTGCTGGCCGCCGTTGGAATCTACGTTCTATTCGGGTTTTTGGATCGGCTGGTTGCTGGTGATGCGCTGAAAACGGTTTGGCTGATCCGGTATGGTTTTGCCGTTCCGGTCATGCTTGGCGTTTTCGGGCTGACATATTGGCGAGAGTTTGGCCGCTATGTGCAGCCAGCGTTGGCCTTTGCAATGAGTGTTGGCGGCATCGGCATCGCGGCGATGTGCATCGTACTGCCCGCGCCGCATCACAGTGATTACTATGCTGGCCTAATTATGGTTGCCGTCTATTGTGGCACCCTGCTGGGACTGCGGTTTGTATATTCCGTGTCGGTTACGGCAGGTTTGTTCCTGCTCTATCAAGTCATCAGTTTGTGGATCAATCCGATCAGCCACACGGATTATGTATCGAACAATTTTTTCCTCGCCATGGCGACGGGTATCGGCATGTTCTCAAGCTATATGCTGGAAACCCACATTCGCAACAACTACATCGCCCAGAAGATCATCGAGGAAAAACACAGAGTCGTTCAAAGCCAGCTCGACGAAGCGGAATCTGCCAACCGGGCAAAAAGCGAATTTCTGGCGACGATGAGCCACGAGTTGCGAACGCCCTTGAACGCCATTATCGGTTTTTCAGAAATGATCCGGCAGCAATATATGGGGCCGGTTGGTTCGCCGAAATACATCGAATATGCGGGCGACATTCACGACAGTGGACAGCATCTGCTGTCGATCATTAGCGACATCCTGGATTTGGCGAAGGCGGAGTCGGGCAAGCTTGAGATCAACGAGAGCGAGTTCGACTTTAACGCCGCGATCAAGTCGACGCTGAAAATGTTTCATCAGCAGGCTGGCGAGGATGGAATCGTTCTGGAATATACACCCTCACCAGGTGATCAATATGTTCGCGCCGACGCCCGGTTGATGCGCCAGGTTGCCTTGAATTTGATATCGAACGCGATGAAGTTCACGCCAGCCGGTGGCAAGGTTTCGATCCATGTTTTTGTTTCAGGCGACTTCGGAGTGACGCTCAGCGTTGTGGACACGGGCATCGGGATTGCCGCCGAGAATATCGACCGCGTCTTGCGTCCGTTTGAGCAAGTGGAGAGTTCGCTGGTGCGCAGCCATGGTGGAACCGGGTTGGGTCTGCCCTATTCGAAAAAAGTAGTCGAAATCCATGGTGGCACGCTCAAACTTTTGAGCAAGGTCAACCACGGCACGACAGTGCGCGTGTCTTTGCCCGCCACCCGCGTCTGCGCCGCCCCAGCCAGCGAAGAGGCCGTGCTTCAAGCGGTGGGTTAGTCAGTGCAGAAAAAAAGAAAAGGCTCACCGCGAAGCCGCGAAGGACGCGAAGTTCCTGTTTTTCTT
>JANOFD010000036.1:0-8733 GCA_031413455.1 Rhodobiaceae bacterium | reverse complement strand
CCCGCCAAGGCCCCCTCGAAGCGCAAGGCTCCGGTGAAGAAGGCGGCCACACCCAAAGCAAAGCTGGTCGCATCGGCGGCAGCTAAGAAGCTGCTGGAGCTGGTGATCAAATCACTGGATGCCGACCAGGCCGAAGATGTTCAAGCCATCGATATTTCCAACAAAAGCCCGATGGCCGATTTTATGGTGGTGGCCAGTGGCCGCTCGAACCGGCATGTAGCGGCGATTGCCGAGCACCTTTCGGAAGAATTGAAGAAGGCCGGGATGCGGTGCCGGGCTGAGGGCCTGAAGCAGGGCGACTGGGTTCTGATCGATGCCATGGATGTAATCATTCACGTCTTCAGGCCGGAGGTGCGCTTGTTCTACAATCTGGAAAGAATGTGGAACGGCAGCGAGCAGTTGGCTGAGGCCGTCTAAGCATTTGGCTTTAGCCATTGATATTGTTGCGGGCGGTAAGGCGAAATCTGCGCCTGAGACTTTGCTGGCGCTTTCGTATCTGGAGCGGGCGCGCGATGCGGGGCGTTCGCTTGGCTTCTCGTCGTTTGGGTTGACGGAAAGCGATGAGCGCAAACTTGCGGCCTCGGTTATGTCCCCTTTTGTTGTGGCGCTGGATGAGCGGGGCAAGTCTTTCACCAGCGAGGCATTTGCACGCGACCTTGCCAAGTGGCGCGATGCGGGCGAGGCGCGGCTGGTATTTGCGATCGGGGGCAGTGACGGGTTGCCGGCTGAAATCAAGCAGCGGGCACGGCTTGCGATGGCGTTCGGCACTCAAACCTGGCCGCATTTGCTGGTTCGGGCGATGTTGGCCGAACAGCTGTATCGCGCAGTGACGATTTTGGGCGGACATCCTTATCATCGCGCCTAGGTTTTTGGGACGAACAGGACATCGGACAGTGTCCCAGAACAGTGTTCACGTTGTCCTGTTCGGGGGTTAAGCGTTTGAAGCCGCTGTGATTTTCCAATCGAACAGGACGGGTTTCTGGACACTCGATTTTCTGCGCTTTTTGGGGTCTGTCTCATTACTGCTGTCCTATTGGCGAGGGGCGGGCCTGTGGCGGCAGGCGGGGTCGAAGGGTTCACGATGTCAAGCTTGCGGTGAGTTTTGAACCTCACTGTTTCATATATCTAGAACATATGCGGAACTTTTACAATCTCTAAACCTGCGGCATGTTGCCCGGGCGCCGGCCGGAAACCGTCACCTCAATTTGGCGGCGCAGGCTGCGGCGGCGCCAGGTTGGCTTTCAGGAAGGCGATGATTTTGGGCCAGCCGTCTTCGCGGGCCTGGGCGTTGCCTTCCGGGGTGCCGCCGAGGCTGCCCAAGCGCTCATAGTTCGGATTCGATTTGGGAACCGGAACGCCGATGGCGGCGTGGCCTGCGTCTTTATAGGCATGAAGTTCGACCGCCGGGCCGCCTTGGGCGCGGGCGCGGCTCTCCACCTGCCTTGCCATTTCGCATGACGGCCAAAGCGCGTCAGCTTCGCCGCAGATGAGCATGAGCGGGGCCAGCGCTTTCTCGACCGGGATAATGGTTTCGGGATGTTGCGCCAGAGCGCCAAGCCCGTTTTTGTAAACCGAGTACACGCCTTGATCCCAATCATAGGCGCCGTAGGCGAGAGCTGGCACCGGCTTGCCGCCGTGCGACCACGAGGATTCAATTCCTCCGCCGCCGTACTCCCAATTGATGGCGGCCCAGACGACGCTGGACGGAACACCGGCGACGACGGCTCGCAATTCGGGATGACGGGTGGCAACGAGCAAGGCTGCTTCCGCACCTTTTGAGATGCCGATCACCGCGATGCGATCCGGCGTGACGCCCGGTTGGCGCCCCAGCCACGCCAGCGCGCGATCAAAGGCTTCGAGCGGCACGAGTTCGAGATTTGGCGGCTGTCCCGGCGCGCGGTAGTAGGCGGCCTGCAAGACGGCATATCCGGCCTTTTGCAACTCAAGCGCCATGCGCCGACCGCCATTGCCAAGGCCACCTTCCGAACCGCCCAGGATCAACACGGCGCCGCTCGACGTTGCGGCAGGCGCGGGGAAGTAGTTCGCAAAAACGCCGGCTTCAGCAATGCGTCGGCCGGTGGAGCCAGGCTCAACGAGGTCCAGCGACGGGACCCACGGTTTCCAAATCCAAAGACCGGAACCGGCGGCGACTGCGAGCCCAAGCAGAACGGCGAATACTGTGACCAGCCTTCGTACCCAGCGCATTTTGCAGCTCCCCAGTTATTGCGTCCGATGGTCGAATTATACCGGCGACCCGATGCGCTGACAGGCAAAATCCAGAAAAGTTCGCCAAGGCAAGGCTTGACCCTGCCACCCAGGAAAATTGTCACCGCAGCAAGAATGTTGAACCACCAAGGACACCAAGAGTCACGAGCAAACTCAAGCGTCTTGGTGCCCTTGGTGGTTCAATTCTTTAGGACGCTGCGCGTCCGCTGGCTTGCTGGCGGGGGCGCGGGCTTGTATGGCATTTGCAACGATGCACGCTAGATTACGGATGTGCGCAACGCACTGGAGACCCTCATGACCCAACGACAGCCCAATGACAGCGCCGAGCGCTTCGACATCGTTCTGGTGGGGGCCACCGGTTATGTCGGGGCGCTGATTGCGGAATATATGGCCAAGACCTACGGCGACAATAAAGTGCGTTGGGCGATGGCGGGGCGCAATGGCGCCAAGCTTGAGGCGGTGAAAGCGGCGCTGGGCGAACGCGGGGCGCGGATTGCCACGATCATTGCCGACACGAGCGATGCAAAGGCTTGCGAGGCGCTGGCCGCGCGCGCGAAAGTCATTCTCACCACCGTTGGGCCTTACGCGAAATTCGGGTCTGAGCTGATCGCTGCCTGCGCGAAAGCGGGGACAGATTATTGCGATTTGACGGGGGAGACGCCGTGGATCCAGACCATGATCGACGCGCATCACGACGAGGCCGTGGCATCGGGTGCGCGCATTGTGCCGTGCTGCGGCTTCGATTCGATCCCTTCTGACCTTGGCGTGTTGTTCCTGAATGACGAGCTGAAGAAGCGCACCGGCAAACCGTGCACCGCCATCCGCATGCGCGTTAAATCGATGAAGGGCGGTGCGAGCGGGGGCACGATTGCCAGCATGATGAACATGGTGGAGGAGGCAACGCGCAACAAAGCGATGCGGCAGATGCTGGGCAATCCCTATGCGTTGAACCCCCAAGGTCAGCGGCAAGGTGTGCGGCAGCCCGGATCGCCGCCGGTTGCCTATGACAACGATGCGAAATCCTGGACGGCGCCTTTTATCATGGCCGCGATCAACACGCGTGTCGTGCAGCGTTCCAACGCAGTGATGAACTATGCCTATGGCCGCGACTTCAAATACGACGAGGCGATGATGACGGGTGGCGGCGTCTTGGGTTCTCCCGCGGCGCTGGCCGTGACCGGGGCGATGGGGGCGTTTGGGTTGGCAGCGGCGTTCTCGCCGACGCGCGCGTTGCTCAATCGCTATGTGCTGCCCAAGCCTGGCGAAGGGCCGACGGCGGCGCAGCGCGAGAGTGGCAACTTCGATCTGTTGTTCATCGGCACCGCGTTTGACGGCCGCGTGTTCAAAGCCCGCGTCACCGGCGACCGCGACCCGGGCTATGGCTCGACCGCCAAGATGATTTCGGAAGCAGCGATCTGTTTGAGCGAGACAGCGCGCGACAAGGTTGGCGGGGGCTTCTGGACACCGGCCTCGGCGATGGGGCAGCGGCTGATCGCGCGGCTGGTTGAGAATGCCGGGCTGACGTTTGCGATGGTGGAGTGAGGGCTGGGGGGTGTGAACAGCGCGGAACACCACCGAGTTGGTAGTCGCGACGCAAAACACGGCTCCGAACTGTCAACCTCCAGCAAAGGTGCAATATTGCCTCCCACACCAACAGCATATGGGCCTATGGTGCGATGGTTGCCCGTCCGCGATTGCTTCATGGACGGCGCCAATAGACAGCGCAATCACGCAGCTGCCGAAACGCTGGCATGACCTCTGAGGAGTCAACCGTGATCCATCGCGTCCTGACGATTGTCCTTTTAGCACTGATCTTTTGCATGCCCGGCTCCGTTGCGGTCGCGGCCCCTCCCTCCGATCCTGGTTGTGGGAATTGGCTGCGGCAACAGGACGGATCCTACTGGCAGCTGTGCATACAGGACGGTGGTAGAGAGCGTTGTTACCGCGCCGCTGACGATAGCGGCGCCAACGCCAAGGAAGTCTTCTGCCGTCAAAATGGTCAGTCTCAACCCCAGTCTCAATCTTTCAATTTGACCGGCAACTGGCGCGGCTTTGCCTCACAAGGGGAAAGCAAGTTCGTTTACGAATGGGCAATCCGACACGCAGGAGAAACCATGTCGGGCTTCATCGCCCTCTCGAACCTCGATGGCAGCGATAGGACTGCTTATAGTTTCGAAGGGCGGGTGCAAGGCAGGAGTGTTTCCTTCCGTGGCATTGGATGGACAACGCCGAAGTTGGGCACGTGGTGCATTGCTTCCGGCGAGCTGCAGATCGTTGAGCGCGGGACGCAGCTTGAGCTTAGAGGCAGCTGGGGTCCGCTCGCCGTTGCGGACGGTTGTCCCTCTGGAACAGGCGGCGGAATTTATTTGGCAAAGAACTGACGAATTTGAGCCGACCGCATCGGGCGAATTTGAGTATTTTGAGTATAGTGAGTGCGTTCACGACGGTTATACGGAGGAGGCTCGGATGATTTACGTGGCCAAAGGCAGTGCGTGCACATGAGAACGACGTCGTTGATCCTGGCTGGCGTGGCCGCAAGCTTCACCGTCTTTGCGTCGTCCTCTTCCTTTGCGGCTCCGCAGGTGGTGCCGTTTGAACAACTCGGGAATAAGTCCCTTTACCCCGCACGGGTGATTGCGATCAACTTTGCGGGCAACACGCTTCAGAATGGGAGTCCCGTCCGGTGGAACGCGTGGACTGTGTCGCTCGAGCCGGGGGTCGCGCATCTCCGGCTAGACGCCCCTCCCGAATGGGGGATGAGCGTGGATGTCAAGTGTGAGAATGCGGTGCAAGGAGTGGCCAAAACTTGCACGTTGTCTGTTTCGAACAGTGACGTCTACGGCTGCAACCTAGCACCGAACGATGAAGCGTCCGCGACTTTCCGCATCGATTGTCCAGTGAGCCTCACCTTGGACTATTGACGCCAACCCGGCGGACACCGCGCGACTTTACGCGGAAATACGGGGGCATCTTAAACCAGGGTCCAATTCCTGAGCTTTGCGCACCGTCGAGTAAGACTCACTGCAAAGGCCCGAGGCATACGAAAGTCCACGAAGAATGAACAATCGTCGCGGGACACGCGACATTGCGCGCGTTCGGCACACGCACGCGACCGAGCGCTGCCGCTTCTTCTTCGTGAACTTTTGTCTCCTTCGAGCCTTCGTGGTGAGTCTGAGCGTCGGAGCAGCCCCACGCGACCGATGGCTTGCGCGGCCGAGCGTCCCGTGATGTCGCGGACAACGTGAAGTGCGCGGCGTCCGCCGGGGCGGCGTCAATAGTCCAGGGTGAGGCTTAGGGGACAGACGATGGCGAGGTGGATCATCGGCGAACTTATGGAACAGGCGGGGGCATTCGGGTAATCCGATTGCGCGGTCCCAACATGCAACTCGCAGGTTGCGGCTCCTTGCACCGCATTCTCACACTTGACATCCACGCTCATACCCCACTCGTGGCCGCCGTCTAGCCGGAGATGCGCGACCCCCGACTCGAGCGACACTGTCCACGCCCCCCAACTGACGGGACTCCCATTCTGAAGCGTATTCCCGGCAAAGTTGACTGCAATCACCCGTGCGGGGTAAAGGGCCTTGTTCCCGAGTTGTTCATACGGCACCACCTGCGGAGCCGCCATGGCGGACGCTGCGAAGATCAGAAGTGCAATTGTGATGACGGTCGAACGAATGACCGTCGTGAAAGCGCCCACCAAACTCATTTTCTCCCCCTATTTCCCAAGCTTGCGTCCAGCAGCGATCTACGCATCGCAGCTTACGGTTTTGATAGTCTTGTCGTCTTTGCGGAGCCTGCGTTCGCAATATCGAGTGCCGTTGTCGCTAACGCACACGCGGTCTTCTACCCCCGCCCTCACAAATTGCCAAAGTCCGCATACGGGGGCCGCAACAGCGACGCCACCGAGTGCGGACAGGCTGAGGGTGACTAGGGCGAGTATGATTCCGCGACGCATAATGATTTCCAGTTCCAGAAAAGAGGGCGCAACGTTTCGCCTATTTGCAGGCTGTCCCCTGTGCCGCCACGATCTCTTTGGCAACGATGTCCATGTCGGCGTTTGATCTGACACCGTCCGACCATCTCGTTCCGTTCCAGTACATCGTGCCCGCCAGAACGCCGCTGGCGCAGCGGACAAGACATGCCGACCCGTCAGTTACGCATCCGGAGCCGTCGGCTTTCGTTGTCGTATACGCAAACGCTGCTGGTGCCGTCGCGAGAACCAGCGCAATCGCTGCCGCTACTTTCATTTTCATATTGTTCTCCCCTTCGTTTAAAAGCCGCTTGTCCGGTGTGGCCAGCACACAAGGCGGGTCACAGAAGCCTGACGCTGTCAAACGAATTCCACCAACTTGCGCTGATCGTCATGCATTTGCCCATTCGCGCGTGCAAATGCGGCAGAGCGCGGCGACAGGATAAATATTCCCCGCGCACTTTCGGTCTTGCACATGTTCCCCAGATCCTCACCGCAACGTCGCCTGCTTGGCTGCTGTGGTGCGCGCGACGAACGGGCGAACGTTGATGGTGGCTTCGCGTTTGCGCGCCTGCGCGATGTCGTAAGCGGTCTGCATCCGCATGAAATAATGGAGGAACAGCGTGCAAATTTCCACTCTCCCGGTGAATATGTATGTCGGCCCTGCGTGTGTTCAGGCCCCGGAACCGTTTACTCCAACGCCGCACGCGCGTGCAGGCGGATGCCGAGCGCTGATGTGACCTTGAGGATCGTCGCGAAACTCGGATTGCCTTCGCCCGAAAGCGCTTTGTAGAGGCTTTCGCGCCCCAGGCCCGTGTCGCGCGAGAGCTGCGTCATCCCTTTGGCGCGCGCGATGGTGCCCAGCGCCTTGACGATGAAAGCCGCATCATCGCCTGCTTCGTCAAGGCAAGCTTCGAGATACAGCGACACGTCAGCCTCGGTCTTGAGGTGCTCGGCGCTGTCCCATTTGCGAAGTTTCTTGGGGGCCATGGTCATTCCTTCAGTTGTCTCGCCAGACGGAGAGCCGCCTTCACAATCTCCAGGCCGCGCTGAGTAAAATAAATGCGGTATCCCGGTCCATAGTCGATCCGCATTTCGGATACACCTTGCCCAACGGGTTTGCAGTCGCCGAAATTCCCATCCTCAGCCCGGTCGATGCGGGCCTGGATGCGCCGTGCCGCCCGCCGGTCGGCCAATCCCGCAAACCATGCATCGAAGACCCCGGTGGTGAAGATCGACTTCATGAAGCTCTGTATCAAATGGGATACAACATGTCAACCTTCGGTTGGATGTCGGCAGCGCAGTTGACTGCCGCATATTCAAAGCGCGCGTCACCGGCGACCGCGACCCGGGCTATGGCTCGACCGCGAAGATGATTTCGGGGGCGGCGATCTGCTTGAGCGAGACTGCGCGCGACAAGGTTGGCGGGGGCTTTTGGACACCGGCCTCGGCGATGGGGCAGCGGCTGATTGCGAGGCTGGTTGAGAATGCCGGGCTGACGTTTGCGATGGTGGAGTGAGGGTTGAAGCAATTCTGTTTGGTTCATTGGTGCGCTCCGTTGCAGGCCCAAAAACCGGACAAATCGCGTGCTACATAATCCGGACAACTCGTGTGCTACTGACACGCCGCTGCCGGGCGGTTTCCATCCTCTGCCCAACGCGCTACTGTAGAACATTGGAGGAAACCATGCGATCCATGACGGTGCGCGATGCCAATCAGAACTTTTCCAAGCTTCTCGCCGAAGTCGAGAAGGGCGAAACCGTGCTGATCACCAAGAACGGGCGCACGGTCGCCGAGCTGCGGCCCCGCGCCGACGATCCGCGCCAGGACCCCGAGTGGCGCTCGGCGTACGAGCGGATGCTGAAACTGATGGCCGACACGCCTGCGACCGGGTTTCGCGTCGGCAAAATCACGGAAGAGGACAAATACGGCGACGCGCCATGATCCGGGCTGCCATCGACAGCAACATCCTGGTCTATGCCGAACTCGAACCTGAAACGGACAAAGGCAAGCGCACGCACCGGATCATCGGCGCCTGTGCGCCGCGCGGAATTCTCGCGGTGCAATACTTGCTGGAATTCGTCGCCGTCATCGGGCGTAAACGTCCGGCAAGTCTGCAGAGCGCTATCGCCAAAGTGCAAGCCTGTGCAGGGGTTTTCGAAATCGCGCCCACGAGCCAACGGATCGCGGCCAATGCGTTGGCCCTGGTCGAGGCGCACAAATTCCAAGTCTGGGACGCTGTGATCTGGTCGGCCGTTAGTGAAGGCGGGGCCAGCATCTTTTTCAGCGAAGACATGCAAGACGGCTTCAGCATGGACGGCATGCGCGCGATCAATCCGTTTGTGATCGACGAGGCGGAAATACTTTCGGCGATTGGCGCTTGAATGCGCTGATGGCGGACCAGCCGGTCGGCCTTAGGTGTGTTTCCATGTCGTTTGTGCCACGCGTCCGTCACTCAACACGGTCGCGATTGAGATCAGCCAGAGTGCAACAATGACATGATAAAGATGCCAGGCCACGTCCGCGCCCAAATA
>JANOFD010000035.1:0-12866 GCA_031413455.1 Rhodobiaceae bacterium | reverse complement strand
TTTTTTGAGACAAACAGGACATGAGACACTGTCCCAAATACACTGTCCTGTTTGTCCTGTCCTAGGTCCAAGCCAACAGGCCCCCTCTCGCACCGCAGGCGCAATCCCAGGTCCCCACCCCCAATAATTTTTCGCGCGAGCTCACCAGGCGGCCCCCAACGCAAAGGCCACGCCGGTTGGATTACTCTGTCAATCGGCAGCAAAGCCGCCATAAAATAATACAACAACATCATTAGAAACATATAAGGAACATTACTGTCAAAAGCAAGGCGCAAAAACGGCACCCACCTGCGACATCGTCACCGGCCCCTCAAAAGCCCAGTCTCGAAAAGTGGAAGCCCCCAGGGAGCGCCGGCATCTTACCGGCACTTTTTTCTACGAAGGGTCAGACACCAGATACTTCCCGGTTTCCCGGCGACTTCACGACGCTGCCCGACCCCAAATCGAACATTTTACAGGCGCCGGCAAAATGGTAAGTCGATTGCAGTCTCAAATCGCCGCCAATGGCTATAGCCCAAAAGCAGTTGCAAATCCCGCGCGCCCCAATACTCGCCGTGATGCTGGCTCGTTCCTTCAAACGAGCGCACACCAAGAGCGGGCAGTTGGTCTTTGCTCATCGGCTTGTTTCCTGCTTCAGCAATCATGGTATTATCCGGAATAAACTCATCAAGCGTTCAGTTCCGGGAAAAGAAATATGTGGTTTCGTGATACGCGCGCTTACCTGCCAGCAACGCTCCTTGCGTTGAGTGTCAGTGCCTGCAGCCCGGCACCTGCTGATGTCTGGGCGAGTTTCGTCAGCCGGCAAAGCGTGAAAGACGCCTTCGACCGCCAAGCCGCCATCGACGGCACCGATCGCACGGTAGCGCAATGCGTTGACGTGCATGCGGTCATGAGTTGCAGCTTTGTCATCGACGCCTTCGCGCGCGACGTGCCGGAAGAAGCCGCACCCTTCAAAGGCCCGGACGCCGAAATGCCGGACGAACTTCTGGAAATCACCGGCCTCAATTCCCAACTGGTCTCAAACGTCGATCTCGACGGCAACGGCGCGACACCGGCCCGCCGCTTTCACTATCTGGGACAATTCAAAACGCTGCTCCGCGTTTTGTCGCCGGGTATCGGCGCACCAGAGATCGACAAGCTCATCTACGAACTCCAGCTCGGCGCGACGCCGCAAAAAGAATTGCGCACGAAAGCCCTCCGCCCCTTCGCCAAAATCACCTGCGCCCAAGGCGGCGGCACCTCGGCCTACATCCAATGCCAAACCGAAAAGCCGCAGCCATAGCACCTTCCTGGGACCACAGGCGTCCCGCCCACCCTTTGCGGTGGCAGCGCGGCACAAGCAACCCTCGGGGGCACCATAAACTGTCGACGCCTTCTTCCTGCCGCTGGAACAGGCGCTCAACCAGATGGCGTCGCGGCCGCCTCCCATCATCACGAGTTTGTGACTGCCACAATAGTCAGATTCAGGGTTGTTTTCGCGACAGCCCTCCCACTATAACGAACTTCGCAATAGCGGCGCGGCCTGAGCGTGGCGGCTGGTTTTGCGAGGTGCAAAACAACATGGGAAATACACATCATGACGAGATTTAGCGTTGCGGCTGCCCTTGCCGCGATCGCCTTGCCGTTGGCCACGACATTCGCTGTCAGCGCCGACGATGTCATCGCGCGCAAAACCATCTTCGGCAACCCGGAGAAGAACTTGCCGCTCATCAGTCCGGACGGATCGAAGATCGCCTTCAGCGCGCCGCTGAACGGTGTCATCAATGTCTGGGTCGCCCCCGCAAACAATCTGGGCGCGGCCAAGCCCGTCACCAACGACACCAAGCGCCCCATCCGCATCTATCAATGGGCGGCGAACGGCACGCACCTTCTCTACCTGCAAGACCAAGGCGGCGACGAAAACTTTCACGTCTTTGCAGTTGATATCGCCAAGAACACGACGAAAGATCTCACGGCTTTTCCAAAAACACGCGCCGAAATCATGGGCGTTTCCTACGATCATCCCGATGAAATTCTGGTCGGCCTGAACAACCGCGACGAACGCTGGCACGATGTCTGGCGCCTCAACATCGTCACTGGCCAAAGTAAAATGGTTCAGCAAAACGACGGCTTCGCGGGCTTCGTGGCCGACAACGCCTTTAACATCCGCTTGGGTTCAAAGCCCACGCCCGACGGTGGCGCACAGGTTCTGCGCCTCGATGGCGGTCAATGGAAACCGTTCGCCAGCATTCCCGGCGACGACGCGCTCACCACCCAGCCGCTGTTTTTCGATGCCGACGGCAAGTCCCTGATCATGTTGGACAGCCGCGGACGCGACAAAGGCGCCTTGACGCTCACCAATATCGACACCGGTGCCGCAAGCGTACTCGGCCAATCCGCCAAAGCCGACGTGTCGGGCATCATCGCTGATCCGGTGACGAACAAGGTCTTGGCGTTTTCGGCCGAATACGACCGCAACGAATGGACCGCGCTCGATCCGGCCCTGAATGCGGACTTCGCATTTCTGCGCCAGAACATTCCAGGCGAATGGCAAGTGATGAGCCAGACAAAGGACAACAACATCTGGACCCTGCGCATCGACAATGTCGTGGAGCCCGTGAAATTCGTGCTTTACGACCGCAAGGCCCGGCAATTGCAGGCCCTGTTCACGGCCCGCCCCGCACTGGTTGGCGCGCCGCTCTCCAACATGTACGCGCGCGTCATCAGATCCCGCGACGGGCTGAACCTGGTGTCCTACCTGACCTTGCCCAAGGGCAGCGACAACGACGGCAACGGTGTCCCCGATAAAGCCTTGCCGATGGTGCTGAATGTACACGGCGGACCGTGGGGCCGCGACAGTTTCGGCTATCACTCCGAACACCAATGGCTCGCCAATCGCGGCTACGCGGTACTGTCGGTCAACTTCCGCGCCTCGACTGGTTTCGGCAAAGCCTTCGTCAATGCCGGCGACAAGGAATGGGCCGGCAAAATGCACAATGATTTGCTCGACGCCGTCGATTGGGCCGTCAATTCGGGCATCGCGCAAAAGGACAGGGTCGCCATCTACGGCGGGTCTTACGGCGGCTATGCCACCTTGGTCGGTTTGACGTTTACGCCCACCACCTTCGCCTGTGGCGTCGACATTGTGGGTCCGTCGAATCTCAACACGCTGTTGTCGAGCATTCCGCCCTATTGGGCTTCGATCCTTGACACATTCAAACGCCGGGTGGGCGATCCATCGACGCCTGCCGGTCAAGCCCTGCTGAAAGAGCGCTCGCCCTTGCACCGTGCCGGTGCGATCCAGCGTCCGCTCCTAATTGGCCAGGGCGCCAACGACCCGCGCGTCAAGCAGGCCGAAGCCGACCAAATCGTACAGGCCATGAAAGCCAAAGCCCTGCCCGTGACCTATGCGCTCTACCCCGACGAAGGCCACGGCTTCGCCCGGCCGGAAAACCGCATCTCGTTCTACGCGCTTTCCGAAGCCTTCTTATCGCAATGCTTGGGCGGACGATTCCAGCCCATCGGCGCCGACCTGCAAGGCGCCTCGCTGAAAGTCCCAGAAGGCCGCGAACACATCCCCGGCCTCAAAGAAGCCCTCGGCGGAAAGTAATTCATCGCAATGACGATGCCGGGACAGTTTAACGCCCGGCATCGCTTCGCTCGCGCAAGCCCTATGACTTCCGCCCCGCCAGCTCCGTCAGCAGCACCCGCCAGTGGCTCAGCCCCTTGTAGAACGCGTCCACCGGCACGCGCTCGTTCAACCCGTGTGAGAAATCATCGCTGTCCTTGATGAAAATCTCGCCGGTGCCGTAGGTTGGAATTCCCGCCGCGCGATAAAACACACCGTCCGTGGCGCCCGACGACATCGACGGCACAATCGGCACCCCGGGGTAGTTCTGATGTACGGCCTTGGTCACGGCCTTCAGCACGTCTGGCCGTAAGGGCGACGCATCGCTGGCGGTGTAGTTGCTCTCCAGTGGCGCCACCTCGATCTTGCGCCCGGCGAGACGCGCAATTTCCGCCTGCACCTTCGCAATCGCCACCCCTGGGAAAATCCGGCAATTCACAGTCGCGGTGACACTTTGCGGCAAGGCATTGTCGGCGTGCCCGCCCTGGATCAACGTGGGGACGCAGGTCGTGCGTATTTTCCCCACATGGAACGGGCTCGCCGACAGCACCCGCGCCGCGTGGCTGTCGCCCGGACGCGCTGCAAAGCGCAACATAGCCCGCCCGATCGGCCCCTTGGTGACACGGCCCGTCGCGCGAAACGATGCAATCGTTGTCTCATTCCACATCACCGGAAACGCATAGGAACGAACCCGCGCCAGCGCCCCCATGACATCATAGATCGCATTGTCGGCGCGGGGTTGGGACGAGTGCCCACCAGGATTGCGCGCCGTCAATCTGAAGCTGGCAAAGGTCTTCTCGGACGTTTGCAGGCTGTAACTGGCCGGCACGCCCGCTTCATTCAATTCGCCACCACCGCCGTCGGTGTTGAGCGCAAACTCCGCATCGATGAGCGCGCGGTGTTCGCGCACCAGCGACGTCGCCGTCAGCCCAACCGTTTCCTCATCGCCCGTGAACGCTATAATGAGATCGCGCGTGGGCACAAATTTTTCAGCCCGCAGTGTTAGAAACAGCGACGTCAGAATTGCAACCCCGGCCTTGTTGTCAGCCGACCCGCGGCCAAAGAAAAATCCGTTTTCTTCGATCAAGGTGAACGGATCGCGTTGCCAATCGGCACGCCGCGCCGGCACCACATCCATATGCGCCATCAAAAGGATGGGCTTGCCGCCCGTCCGGTCCCCGCGATAGCGCACCACCAGCGATGCCGTTTTCCCCAGCGGCAGAACTCGAACATCTTCGGCGGAAAAACCACCACCCTTAAAGCGCCCGGCAAGATAAGCCGCCATCTCCGGCACACGGGCCCCATCAGTCGACGTATCGATGCCCACAATGTGCTTGTAAATTTCCAGCGCCTGAACACGTTCCGCCGCACTGGGCGCCGCAGCACCTGACAATTGCGCCGAAGCGGAAGCCGCCCCGCTCAAGGCCAGCGCCACACCCATCACAATCGCAAACACTTTCACAGCCGTGGCCCTCCTCAACTCCCAAACGCATAGGCATTCATCGACAGCGAACCAAACTCCCACGACGCATGCAACCGTCGCGACGGTGCGCCGTCCGCGGCTCCACGTGCCACCAGCAGCGGCTCGAAATGCTCGATTGTCGGATGATTGGTTTTGGCGTGTGGCGCCAACTGTTGCCAGTTCACCAACGCCTGGTCATCACCGGTCTCAAGCGTCCGGTCGAGCCATTCGATAAAATCCGTCGCCCATTCGGCGGGCGCAGGCGTCGGCTTGGCCCGCAAATTATGCGTGGCGCTTCCGGTTCCGATGATGAGCACCCCTTCGTCGCGCAGCGGCGCCAACGCCCGCCCGATCGCGAAATGATCGGCGCTACTGCCGCTGGTGGTCAGAGACAACGGCACCAGCGGTATGTCCGCCTTTGGCCACGCCAGCAGCAACGGCACCCACACGCCGTGATCGCGCCCGCGCGCCGGATCGAGGCGCGCGCCAATCCCTGCTTCTGTCAACAGCTGCAGCGCCCGCTCAGCCACATCGCCCGCCACCGGCGCCGGATATTGCAGCCGGTAAAGCGGTTGCGGAAAGCCATAGAAATCGTGGATCGTGTCCGTACCCAGGCCCAAAGAGGCTTGGCTCTCTTCCCAATGCGCCGACACCACCAACAGAGCGCGCGGCCTGGGCAAGAGGCCAGCCAATGATTTTAGGAAAATGCTGGCCGGCGATTTCATCAGCGCCAGAGTCGGCGCGCCGTGCGAGAGGAACAAAGTCGGTAATGTCATGCGAGCCTATCCCTATCCGTATTGCCCTTCGCCCGCTTGCGGGAGAAGGTGGCGCGGGCCGCACCTTCGTGGCCCGTGACGGCCTGCCCGCCGAAGCCTCTTGGCGTAGGCGGGATGAGGGGACTCACGCGACTTCAAAAAATTGGTGGAGCTAAGCGGGATCGAACCGCTGACCTCTTGAATGCCATTCAAGCGCTCTCCCAGCTGAGCTATAGCCCCACATTAAAATTCCAACGCCGTCCCGGGTGCGCGGCGCGTGCCTCATCTATAACAAAATAAACATCTTAACCACAACAACGCTGCAGCGCTTATTCCTTGTCCAGACTGTCCTTGTCGATAATGTCGGCCACGCCTTCATCGTCATCGACCGTCTCGATCAGGGTATCGTCATTCTCGTCTTCGTCGTCGTCATCTTCGACTTCTTCGAGATCGACTTCGTCACCCACGACTTCCGGCTTGTCTTCTTTCTCGTCGCCGTCTTCGCTCTCGACCAGATCGGGATCGGGGATCGCTTCATCGTCGAGCGCGACCTCTTTGACCTCTTCGGCTCCCGTTTCTTCTTCTTCTTCCTCGTCGGCTTCCGGCTTGCGCTCGTCCGCGTCATCTGAATCGTCGCGGGCACTCGAGGCTTTGACAGCGCCTTCTCCCGTATCGCGAATGACCGAGGCGCCAGACCGCGTCCGGCGCATCTTCACGATCGCTTCAGCTGTAAAGCTGAAGGCGCATTTTGGACAAACGATCGGCTTTTTGCTCAAATCGTAGAATCTTGCCGCGCAACTAGGGCAAATGCGCTTTGTTCCGATATCCGGAGCAGCCACCGGGGTGATTTCCTGAATGTTTGAGAGGGGAAATTGAGGGGCGTCCCATTGCCACGAAGCGGGCCGCCTGTCAAAGAGAAGTTGTGACGCGAAACGTTGCCCGCGAAAACCCGTAAAACCATCAACAACCACAAAACGCCGCACCTTGACCCCACAAAGCCCTCCGCTGCCGCTGGCCGCTCGATCATTTGGCCCCCTCAAGGGGCGTCTGCGCGTGCCCGGTGACAAGTCGATTTCCCACCGTGCCTTGATATTGGGCGCGCTGGCAGCCGGTGAGACAACCATCGCGGGCCTGCTGGAAGGCGAAGACGTCCTCAACACGGCCGAGGTCCTGCGGGCACTGGGCGCTGACATTGTCCGGGACCTCACGGGGGTGTGGCATGTTCACGGGTTCGGCGTCGGCGGGTTCAGCGAGCCCACGGACATCCTGGATCACGGCAATTCCGGCACCGGCGTGCGCCTCATGTTGGGCGCCGTCGCCACCACCCCGATTACGGCGACTTTCACCGGTGACGCCTCACTGCGCAAGCGCCCGATGCGCCGGGTCCTCGACCCCATTGAACGCTTCGGCGCGCAAACCGTGACCCGGGACGGCGGCTTGCTGCCTATCACCATGAAAGGCGCAAAAAATCCGATCCCCATAACCTATCGGCTTCCGGTTCCCTCCGCCCAGGTAAAGTCCGCAGTCCTGCTCGCCGGTCTAAACGCCCCGGGCGACACCACCGTGATCGAAGCTGAACCCACCCGCGACCACACCGAGCGCATGCTCGCCCATTTCGGCGCCGTCATCCGGCGCCAGAAAATCGAGGGCGGCTTGACCGCCATCACTCTGGTGGGTCAACCCGAACTTCATGCAACATCGGTGCAGGTGCCAGCCGACCCCTCATCAGCCGCCTTTCCCATGGTCGCCGCCCTCATCGTTCCGGGGTCAGAGATCTGCATCGAGGCCGTGATGCTGAACCCCACGCGCACAGGCCTCATCACCGTGCTCAAACGCATGGGGGCCGACATCTCCATCGAAAACGAGCGCAGTGAAAGCGGCGAAACAGTCGGCGACCTTGTTGTCAAAGCAGGTCCACTAAAGGGCGTCGACGTTGAGCCCGAAATTGCACCCTCGATGATCGACGAATATCCAATCCTGGCCATCGCGGCAGCCTTCGCCGAAGGTCGAACCAAAATGACGGGATTGGGCGAATTGCGCGTCAAAGAGAGCGATCGCCTCGCAGCCGTCGCTGACGGCCTGATAGCCTGCGGCATCAAAATCGAACTGGGCAGCGATTGGCTGGCCATCGAAGGTTTGGGCGCGGGTGGCATGCCGGGCGGTGGCAAAATCACCACCCACATGGATCACCGCATCGCCATGGCGTTCCTGGTCGCAGGCCTTGCCGCCAAAGCCCCCGTCACCGTCGATGACACAAGCTTCGTCGCCACCAGCTTCCCCGATTTCATCCCGCTCATGCAAAGGCTCGGCGCCATCTTCTCGAGGCCCAACCAATGACCGCGCTCCCAGACTCGCCATGACCTCGCTCCCCGTCATCGCCATAGACGGTCCCGCCGCTTCCGGCAAAGGCACGCTCGCGCGCCGCATCGCCGCCGCCATGGGCTTTGCTCATCTCGACACCGGCACGCTCTACCGTGTCGTAGGTCTTGCCGTGCTCAAAGCACGACTTGACCCGAGCGATATCAAAGCCGCCACTGCCGCCGTGAAAGCACTCGACCTCTCGCTGCTCGAGGACCACGCCCTGCGCAACGCCCAGACCGGCGTCGCCGCCTCACAAGTGGGTGCCGTACCCGCTGTGCGCGAGGCCTTGCTCAACTTTCAGCGCAATTTCGCGGCCCACCCACCCGGCGGTCAGGGCGCCGTTCTTGACGGGCGCGACATCGGCACCGTCATCTGCCCTACGGCCACTGTGAAGCTTTTCGTCACCGCCACCCCCGAAATCCGCGCCCGCCGCCGCTACCTTGAGCTGTTTTCCCAAGGCTCCTCTCGCACGGAAGCTGAAGTTTTGGCCGATATTCGCTCGCGCGACCACCGCGATATGAGTCGCCCTGTCGCACCCTTGGCCCAGGCGCCAGACGCGCACTTGCTGGACACCACCCAACTCGATATAGAAGCCGCCGTTGCCCGGGCGCTTGAAATCGTCAGGGCGGCTCTCCGCACTTGATGGGTGCACACGCTTTGGGGTTGGGGCCACAACGGCGCTTTTTTGTTTTCAAAACAACCGGGTCCGAAGGCCTGCGCTCCCACGCATTGGCAAAAAGACTCTCATAGTCCGCCAGATGAACTCTGGCCGGCATACGCCTGAGACTGCATTGGAGATCAACTGAATGGCACGTCCTGCCGCCGCGCGCGTTGCGCCCAAGGAAACAATTTTTAATCCGTCCAAAGAAGATTTTGAAGCCCTCCTCGAAGAAAGTTACAAGACCCACGGTCTCGAAGAAGGCAACGTCGTCACCGGCCGCGTCATTGCGATCGAAAAAGAATTTGCCATCATCGACGTCGGTCTGAAAACCGAAGGCAAAATTGCTCTCAAAGAATTCGCCCTCGCAGGCCAAGCCCCCAAAATCGCTGTCGGCGACAACGTCGAGGTTTTCCTTGATCGCGTCGAGAACGCGCTGGGTGAAGCCGTTCTCTCGCGCGACAAGGCCCGCCGCGAAGAATCCTGGACCAGGCTTGAGCGCGCCTCCGAAGACAAATCGCGCGTCACCGGCGTCATCTTCGGCCGCGTCAAGGGTGGCTTCACCGTCGACCTCGACGGCGCCGTCGCCTTCTTGCCGGGTTCACAAGTCGACATCCGCCCCGTGCGCGATGCAGGCCCCCTGATGAACAAGCCAGAACCGTTCCTGATCCTGAAAATGGACAAGCGCCGCGGCAACATCGTCGTCTCGCGCCGTGCGGTTCTCGAAGAAAGCCGCGCCGAACAACGCAACGAATTGGTGGCCAACCTCAAGGAAGGTCAAGTCATCGAAGGCGTGGTCAAGAACATCACCGACTACGGTGCCTTCGTCGATCTCGGCGGCGTAGACGGCTTGCTCCATGTCACCGACATCGCCTGGCGCCGTGTCAATCATCCAAGCGAAGTCTTGTCGATTGGCCAGTCCGTGAAGGTCCAGGTTGTCAAAGTAAACCCGGAAACCCAGCGCATCAGCCTCGGCATGAAGCAACTCGAAGCCGATCCGTGGGATGGTGTGGCAACGAAATACCCGATGCAGGGCAAGTTCAAAGGCCGCGTCACCAACATCACTGACTACGGCGCTTTCGTTGAACTCGAGCCAGGCGTCGAAGGCCTTGTCCACGTTTCGGAAATGTCGTGGGTCAAGAAAAACGTCCATCCCGGCAAGATCATTTCGACCAGCCAGGAAGTCGAAGTCATGGTGCTCGAAGTTGATGCCGGCAAGCGCCGCATCAGCCTCGGCCTCAAGCAGACCCTGGAAAATCCATGGCATGGCTTTTCCGCCAAGCACCCGGTCGGAACTCTCATCGAAGGCGAGATCAAGAACATCACCGAGTTCGGTCTGTTCATTGGCCTCGACGGCGACATCGACGGCATGGCGCATCTCTCCGACCTCGACTGGAACGAGCCCGGCGAAGAAGCGATCAAGAAACACAAGAAGGGCGACCGCGTAAAAGCAATCGTCATCGACATTGACGTCGACAAGGAACGCATCGCCCTTGGCTTGAAGCAGGTTACCGGCGATCCGATGGAAAGCCTTGGACCCGTCAAGAAAGGCGACATCGTCACCTGCACGGTCACCGAAGTCACCGACAGCGGCATCGAAGTTGCCGTCGGCGAACTGAAAGCCTTCATTCGCAAGAACGAGCTTTCACGTGATCGGGCCGAGCAACGTCCCGACCGTTACGCCGTTGGCGACAAGATCGATGTCAGGGTCACCAACGTCGATAAGGCCGCGCGCAAGATCGCTCTGTCGATCAAAGCGCGTGAAATCGCCGAAGAAAAAGACGCCGTCGCCCAATACGGTTCGTCCGATTCCGGTGCCTCTCTGGGCGACATTCTGGGCGCCGCGCTGCGCAAGAAAGCGGAAAAGGCCGACGAATAGCCGTCACCGCAAAAACTGTGGCAAAGTTCAAAGGGGCGGCTTCAACCGCCCCTTTTTGCATCAAAATCAGGAATATCCCTTATTTTAGAACAGCTTGAGGCAATGCACGCCTTGACGCCAGCCCTCCCCCTTGGCAGCTTCGCCTGCAAGCAAGGGACTCAAATGATCAAATCGGAATTGGTCCAGAAACTGGCCGAACAGAACCCGCATCTGTTTCAGCGCGACATCGAAAGAATCGTCGCAACAATTTTTGGCGAGATCGCCAAAGCCCTGGCGCATGGCGACCGGGTTGAACTGCGCGGCTTCGGCGCCTTTTCGGTCAAGTCCAGGCCCGCCCGCACCGGCCGCAATCCCCGCACCGGTGAATCGGTTCACGTCGGCGCCAAACACGTACCCTTCTTCAAGACCGGAAAAGAACTGCGCGACCGCCTGAACGTCGAAGAAAAATAGCGATCATGACCAGCCTCTTCAGGACAGTATTCTTTTGGTCTCTCGCCTTCGCAACAGCCGCCATCGCCATCGCCAACCGCAAGGGCGTAACGCTAAGCTTCGACCCCTTCAACTCGGCCTCCCCCGCCGTCGCCATAGAAATCAGATTATTTTGGATCATCCTGGGCTCAGCCCTCATCGGCATCGTTCTGGGCAGCTGGTCAAGCTGGCTCGCCCAAAAACCCCTCCGCCGCACCCTGCGCGACCAGGAAGAAAAAATCCGCAGGCTGGAACGAGAGGTGGAAGTAGCCCAATCAATCATCGCCAAGCCGGGCACTACGCGCACCATTGACGCGCGTCGGGCATAAGTTAAACGAGTGACATGCCTCACCGTCGCGCAATCACATCTATTCCTGGAAAAATAAAAATTTACGAAGGCTGCGGCAACATTTTTGCCGACCTTGGCCTGCCCGACAGCGAGGAGCTTCTGCTTAAGTCGCAGATCGTCGTCGAACTGCATCGCGCCATCAAAACCCGCAAGCTGACACAGACCGCCGCTGCCAAACTTATCGGCATCGCTCAGCCCGATCTGTCCAATCTATTGCGCGGGCGCTTTTCCGGTTTTTCGACGGACCGCTTAATGCGCGTGCTCACAAGCTTTGGCCGGGACATCGACATCATTGTCCGTATGCCGAAGCGTGCACGCAAAACTGGCCGAATCCGCCTTCTCGCTGCCGCTGAATGACGCGAATCAACATGAGTGTGCAGGGCCATTGCCACCGGCAGGAGGCCTCCTTATAAGCGCCGCACCATGAAGCACGCGGCCCAAAACCCAATCTATTGCGCCCTCGACACCACCGATTTGGCGCAAGCCACCGCGTGGGCACGGACGATCAAGCCGTTCGTGGGCGGGCTCAAAATTGGCCTGGAGTTTTTCAACGCCAACGGCCCCGACGGTGTGCGACGGATCATTGATCTTGGTCTGCCGGTCTTTGCCGATCTTAAACTGCACGACATCCCCAACACGGTTTCAGGCGGCATTCGCGCAGCAATGTCTCTGGGCATCTCCATCATAAACGTCCATGCCTCTGGCGGCGCCGCCATGATGCGCGCCGCAGCCGATGCCGCCGCCACAGCCGGTGCCAATCGTCCAAAGGTCATCGGCGTAACGGTGCTCACCAGTCTCGATCAATCCGACCTGCAGGCGATAGGCGTCTCCGGTTCGCCTTCCGATCAGGTTCTGCGCCTGGCGACACTTGCCAAATCCTCCGGGCTCGATGGCGTCGTCTGCGCCGCGCACGAGATCGCGATGCTGCGCCGTGAATTGGGTCCCGACTTCATGCTGATCGTCCCGGGCATCAGACCGGCGGGCGCCGCATCTGCCGACCAAAAGCGTGTGATGACACCAAAGGAAGCGCACGAGCTTGGCGCCGACATTCTGGTTGTCGGCCGCCCGATTACAGGCGCATCCGATCCAGCCGCCGCCGCACGCGCCATCCGCGACGAGCTTTTCTCAACAGTCGCATGAGCACGGCTGTAAAAATTTGCGGCATCAAATCGGTCGAAGCCATCGCGGCCGCGTCGCGGGCCGGCGCCACCCACATCGGATTTAATTTTTACCCAGGCAGCCCCCGATATATCGAACCTGCCAAGGCCCTGGAACTTGCCGCGCTGGCACCCACCCTCAAATCCGTGGCGCTGACAGTCGACGCCGA
>JANOFD010000034.1:0-2169 GCA_031413455.1 Rhodobiaceae bacterium | reverse complement strand
TGAAGGCCTGAGTATTCCTGGTTCGCCTGAACGCGAGAACGACGATGCCATGGGGGCGACGTCTTCAATCGCGTTCGTGTTGGACGGGGTGACGAGCCTGGTGGAGACGCCTTTGATGCCGGGGCGCAGCGACGCGGCCTGGGTTTCGCATACGGCGCGCGATCTGCTTTTGAAGCACGGATCTGAGTCGGTGAAGGATTTGCGCGGGCTGTTGCGGGATGTGGCTGGCGAGATCACGAAACAGTTTGAGGCGCTGAGATCGCGGCCGCCTGAGGCGCGCTATGAACTGCCGTGGACGACGATCAGTTTAATCGGCGTCGAGCCTGGGCGGATGCACATCGCCTATGTCGGGGATAGCCGGGTTCTGGTGGAAACGGCGGATGACGCAATTCACAATTTCGGGATCAGTCCCTCGCGCAGTTCGTTTGAAACCGAACTTGCTGCCAAGATGATCGCGGCACGCAAGGGCATTGGCGTGGAGGCGCAGCGCCAGACTGTGTTGCCGCACTTGCAGCGGGCGCGCGACATCGTCAATACGCCGCAAGGATATTGGCTGCTGGGTGCGGATGCTGCGGTTGGCGATCATGTGAAGGTCGCGACGCTTGAGCTTTCGGGGCCGGCGACGGTGTTACTGGCGACGGATGGGTTCTATGCGCTGAAAGAGGATTACCTGCGCTATGGAGATCGCGAGTTGCTTGCGACGGCGCAAACGGTCGGGCTGAAGATTTTGGCACGCGAACTTCGTCACATCGAAGACGATGATCCCGAAGGCGCGCGCTATCCGCGGATGAAAAAAAGCGACGACGCGACGGCGCTGCTGGTGCGGGTCGAGGTTTAGCGGCCTTTAAGTTTCTTCAGCGAGCCCTTGACGGTGCGGACGAATTTGCCGTCGGTGACGTTGGAGAATTCCAGCCGCATGTCTTTGCCGGCCACGCGGCGGCGGTAGGTTTGGAATTCGGGTTTGCCGTCGGTGTTGATGGTGAAGCTTGAAATAATGAAGCCGCTGCCATCGAGGCGGGCCCAATAGAGGATGCCGCCGCTGTACGGGTCGACATCGGCTTTGGCCTTCCAGGTGTTGGGTTTGAGTGCAGGTACGAATTCGACGGTGGTCGATTTCATGACCTCCAGCGGGGCTGTCGGGTTGCCTTTCTGGCGTTGCAAGGTCGACCAGCTGAGGATGAAGCCGCCGAGGTCTGACTTGTTGATGGCCAACGCAATGTCGCGTTTGGAGGTCGGGAAGTCTTCGTCGGTTTCACTCATCGCGGTGGCCGTGCCCTGCCAGTCGCCATAGTAGATGTCGAGCGTCAACGGCGCAGGCGCCTTTGCCGGGGCAGCGGATGATGGCGCGAATGCCAGGAGTGCAAGGCTGAAGGCGATGAACAAACGGGTGAGCATTGGGGCACTCCTACGCACGGTGAATGTGTGACTAGCGATAGCTTTGCTTTCCGGCGGCTTCAAGGCCAGCGTACTTCGGGCGGCAATGACATCAGGATGGCTTCAACGTTTCCGCCAGTTTTCAGGCCGAACTGAGTGCCGCGATCATAGAGCAGGTTGAACTCGACATAGCGGCCACGGCGGATGAGTTGATGTTCGCGGTCGCCTTTTGTCCAGGGGCTGTTCATGTGGCGGCGGACGAGTTGGGGGTAGATGTCAAGAAATCCCAAACCGACGTCGCGGGTGAAAGCGAAGTCGGCGCCCCAGTCGCCGCTATCGAGGTTGTCGAAGAAAATGCCACCGGCGCCGCGCGGCTCGTTGCGGTGCTGGAGATGGAAATACTGGTCGCACCAGGCTTTGAAGTCCCGGTAGTAGTTCGGAGCGTGGCGATCGCAGACGGTGCGCAAGGCGGCGTGAAAATCGCTGGTGTCCTGGTCGTTGTGGAACATCGGTGTCAGGTCAGCCCCGCCGCCGAACCAGGCTTTCGTGGTCACGATGTGGCGCGTGTTCATGTGCACGGCGGGCACGTGCGGGTTTTGCATGTGGGCGACGAGAGAGATGCCCGCTGCCCAGAAATGCGGGTCTGCGGCGGCTCCAGGAATCGTCTGGGCAAGCTCCTTGGAGAAAGTGCCGTGGACGGTCGAGATGTTGACGCCGACTTTTTCGAAGACCCTACCGCGCATGATCGACATGACACCGCCACCCGATTCGGTGCCGGGTGTCGAGGCGCGGGAC